>NZ_VOYA01000016.1:0-67880 GCF_013420465.1 Acinetobacter sp. YH01005
CTCATGAAATACGGTATTCTGATGTGACAAAACCTGAATCCTGGTCGTTAAAGTGTTTGTTTGCACTCATATTTTAACTGTTAGGACTCAGGTTTTTTTATTTAAAGCAAACTATGGGACAGCAGTGGCGTCATGCTCCCTTTTTATACTGCTGAATAGCATTATTTTCGCTTTCTACGATTTAAAAAATCTTCGACTTGATCGGTTTTTTTCTCCACGATGACGTGATAAACCCATACTATCAATAACACCAATCCAATAAACCAAAGATAGCGCATTACACCGTATTGGCCACCTTTGCCTTGCCAAATTTGTAATTCAATACTTTGAAACTCCACATTCCTCGACTCAAATAAACTTAGTTGACTGGTCATACTATTTGGATCATTGGCAGCATTGACTGAAAAAGGCGCACCGTCCATAACAAAAGTAAATTCTTGTCCTGCATCCAATGTTTCTAATCGTTCAACCTGATCAATACCTGCATCCATTTGCATGAGATTGCTTGAGGTTTGTTGAATAGCAGCATTGTAGTTATCAATTTGAAATTTTACAGATACCTCACCACTGGTCATTGCCCTACCTCTGACCAACAAGACTGCACGATATGGGTTTTGGCTCGATGTCGCCGTGTAATCCACTGCAAAATTTTTAGTGTTTAATGCATTTGTATCGCTTTGACTTTCACTGAGTAATTGTTGAATTTCTTCGGTACTTAACACTGCTTGTTGGAACAAAATCTGCCCATACTCACCCGGTTTAGGCGCTTGATCCTGCGAACCACAAGCGGCGATAAAAGTGACACAGCAGAACAATGCTATGCGCTTTAGATGACTTAATATCGAATTGATCATCATTTTTATTATTTCAACATTTTATTTTATGCAGCTGATTTTAAATTAATTTCTGTTTGAATAATGGTACAGCCTTGCTGAGAATGAATTTTGAAATTTCCGCCTATACGCTCCACACGCATTTTCATACTTCTCATACCGATACTCATGCCATGATTTGAAACACTCTCAACATCGAAACCTACGCCATCATCTTCAATAGTTAATAACAATGCACCATTCTCGAATTGTGACAGCGTGACATTGACATGATTTGCTTGGCTATGTTTCACAATATTGGTCAGGCTTTCTTCAATTACTCGTATTAAAGTCAGGCACTGAATTGCCGTTGGTTTGATCGCCCACTGCGAAGGAATGCACCATTTGGCATTCATTTCCACTTCATCCATTAACTGGCTAAAGCGATGTCGAACTGGTGCGATCCAGAGCAAAGGTGAATCTGGCACTTTGCTGTCCAAAGATGATCCACTATCAATAATTTGCCTTAAATCATCGCGCAGTAATTTCAACATCGACAAGAACTGTCTATTTGGAATATTACTTTCACATTGGTCAATCAAGATCATCGAGCGCACAATAGATGCGCCCAGACCATCATGCAGATCATGTGATAATTTAATCCGTTCCTGTAAGCGTACATTACTCAGTTCAAGCTGATGTTTATCATTCAAGCTACTGCATAATTCATCACTGACTTTCTGAACTTCAAATGCCAGATCATCATTATATTTTTCAATTTTCTGTATATTCCGATTGAGTCTCGCCCCCAAGATCACCACGATAAATAAGGTAATAATCGGTGAGGTAAATGGAAATAACGGTGTAAAACCATGTTTTGGAAAGAGGGCCAGTACTGTGATGTCTGCAATGACCATCACAATAATCGCAGTCAAACAAAGTGCTAATAAAGTATAATCCCTTCTTCTTTCTTTAAAACTAATCCAGCAAAGATAAATGTAAGTGATAAAAAAGAGGCTGCAATATAATAAGAAAATGAGGCTCGAAATTTCCGCATTTTGTTCAAATGGCCAAATACACACTACACCAATCAGTGCAGCTGTCAGCATGGTAAACGACAGTTCAATGCGTGGAAATTTACGCCCAAGAAAGCGCAAGATATAGATACTAAAACACTGAAAGTACAGCATTGCAAAAATCAGATTGGCTTTGGTGGAAAATATTGAATCTGGGTACGGAAAGGTTTCAGTGGTCAGTGCATTACTGAGAAATAAAATCCACAACACCGTTGAAAGCGCAAACCAGCCAAAGCTCGTATCACTGCGACGCATCAACCAAATAATGAAGCAAATTAGACCCAAGACCCCAGAAAGAAAAATATTTAATTGTAATATGGTTCGACGAGTCCAAGTGGCTTCTTCGGCCTGCTCTATTGTTGCCATGACATTGTTAAATTTCACCGGACCCAAGCCAGCATTTAGACTCGAGTAGCCATAAACATAGATCAAGGTTTCATTATGATCATGCTTGATTCCACTTATCGGTAAAATCCAATAGCGTGCAACATTCCAACTTTTAGAGACCGGTTCTTGAAGATTTTTATTGGTCCACAGCAAGTCGCCATTCAGAAAGACTGAACCCGTATTAATAATGTAATCAACATATAGTGCGATGGGTTCTGCCAAACGCGCATTATTTTTACAGTACCAAGACCAGTCTAATTTATACCAAGCACCACCTTGATAACCCTCCCAGTCTTTATCTTCTTTCCAACGGTCAGGTAATTGCGTGGTTTTCCATCCAGTTCTGGGTAATTCTTGATTGGATGGTGTCTTCACCCGTGAAATGCTATTCACAGTTACATTACATTGATCATTTACAGGGAAAACTTGCTCTGCATGACTCAAGCTCCCCCATACTAAACAGAGGATAAATAAGAAAAAATATCCTCCTTTACGCATTATAGAATACCCATAGATCTTGCTGTACTCACGGCTTTGGTTCGTTTCGTTACGGCTAATTTGCGATAAATATGTTTAATATGGCTTTCTACCGTATAGCGAGAAACAAAAAGCTGTTCAGCAATCTCACGGTTACTCAAACCTTGAGCAACCAAACATAAAATTTCTTTTTCACGACTGGTCAAGAGGTTCAAGTCTGCTTCATCGGCGACTGTTTGTTCTGGACTTGGCGCTTCGGCTTCGGATATTTGTTTAAGGATTTCTCGTGCAATAAATGGGTCAATCGGCGCCCCACCACGTAAAATACTCCGAATAGATAAAAGTACTTCAGCATCATCACGTTCTTTTAATACATAGCCCGTTGCACCTGCTTTAATTGCGGCAAATAAGCTTTCTTGTGTACTCCATGCAGAGACAACCAAGATCATGGTATTACTTTCGAGGGAACGTATTTTTTCAATAATTTCGATACCACTACCATCAGGCAAACCTAAGTCAACTAAGGCTAAGGATATCGGTTGGGTCTCTACGGCTTGAATAGATTCTTTAACATTTTTGGTGAAGATAAGCTCTTCCCGCTTATAACCCAGCTCTGTCAAAATTTGACGTAAACGTAATTGAATAATTTCCTCATCTTCAACGACGAGCACCGGTACGGGTAGTATGACTTCTTGTGGTGACATGATTTACTTCCCCCGAAAAAATGAAATGTCCTTTACATTAATGAGTTTAATCCTTTTAGGATATCCCTATAATTAAGTAAATTTCTTATTTTTTAACAATTTATTCTAATTCAATTGATGCAGCTATGATGCATTTTTCTTCTAATTTTAAATCCATTTAACATTACAATATGTGTATAGCCATCAGTCTGACTATACACTGCACTTAGCTTAAACTTGAGTGTGATTAGCTCAAATATTGCTTCTTCAGATATTTTACAATTTTTTCAGATTCAAAAAGTTCTACACCAGTATTAGGATCTTTCAAATATGGCACTTGAATATTGTTCCCCATGATTTTTAACACTTGTTCACGCTTGCCACCTTTCAGGGGTACATATTTACCAGGTCTTAAGCGCATTACCGCTAATCCCTGATCTTGCCAACGTTCCTTAGCCACATTATGAAAGATATATGCCAATTCCATTTCAGACAATGCGCTACGTACGATACGTGTATATGGACTCGCTTCAAAACCCCATAGTTCTAAGAGTTGAGTTGGAGCATCACGATGAATAACTTTACGCTGCACCCACACCCCTTGAGCCCCATTAATTAAAGTTCCAACATAGGCAACATACGGAATTTTAGGATAATTGGCATACTTCTTAGGAGTCTGACCTGTTTTGCCATAATGTTTAAATAAATGATGAATAATTTGCTGAGATTCGTACAAACGATCCCCAGTATTGTCATCCACCAAGAAAGGAAATTGTTGTTTTCCACCCAATTTTTGTACCTCTAAACGGTACTTTTTAGCCCCTTTGGGACATGGGTAGACCTCATAATCCAAATTGAGTGTGGTTAGTACTTCTCGTACACGACGACAATAGGGAGACCCTTCAAATTCGTACAGTTTAAGGGCTTTTTCAGGTTGTTTCGGATAAGGCGTCCCATTTGTACCTCGTCCGCCTTCTGCTACGCCTGAGAGCAACGCTTGCGCCACTTTTAATTGATGCAACAACATACTTTTTCCTTTCTTTTTTTATTTCGTATTTTTATACAACAGCCGAGAGTCCTCAGCTGATGTTTGTATTTTCTTTTTCACATTTATATCGTCGTGTATGAGCAAGAATTACGCTTTCATTCCACGACTAAAAATTTAAACACGCTTATAAAGCAACCAATTGCTCTTTTGAAACAACGATGCCGTTATTATCAGCATAGATGAAATCACCAGACTGAATGTTTACACCACCAAAACTTAATGGAATATCTGTTTCACCCACGCCTTTGCGGTTACTTTTTTGTGGAATCGCAGCCAAAGCATGCACACCTAAATCAAGTTCGGCAATCGCATCGACATCACGCACACAGCCGTAAATAATGACACCATTCCAATGATTATTGACTGCAGATTCAGCAATCATATCGCCCATCAAGGCACAGCGCATCGACGCGCCACCATCCACAACCAATACTTTACCCGTACCATCGGTTGCCAATAATTCTTTAACACGAGAGTTATCTTCAAAACATTTGACCGTCATCACCTGACCGCCAAAACTTTTTCGTGCACCATAACTTTGAAAGAATTTACCATCCAACGACGGGATCACCACTTGTAATTCTTTATCTGGATGATCATCAAGTAAATCACAAGTGACGAATGGAACTGTAGACACGGTATTTCCCTCATTTAATTGTTAGTATGCATAAATTATCATAAATCTCGAACTTTTCAGTCTGAGTTTGTGCCGCCTCGACCATAGTATGAGCCACTTGCTGTGCTGTCACTGGCTTAAATTTAAAACGGTCAGGTACAAAATGCGAAAAGCGCATATAAAGTTTCTGTGTCGCATCTTCTAAACGTCGCGATTCATGACGTTCACCAAGTAGCAGCGAAGGCTTTAATATCGAAAGTTGATTTAACTTTAAGGTTTTTAAATAATATTCTAATTCACCTTTGACTCGATTATAAAAAAACGCGGAATTGGCTTCTGCACCCATAGCACTAACTATGATCAAATGGGTTTCTGTATATTCTAATAATTCAGCGAAATGCGCATTGATGCTAAAATCGATCTGATAAAAATGATCTTTAGACCCTGCTTTTTTAATGGTCGAGCCTAAACAACTAAAGGCATGACTATAATCTCGCACATCATCCTGAGTCAGGGAAAGAAAGTCACTGATCACCAATTGTTGAACTTTTGCCAGTCCATTCAGTTCATGGTCACGTTGACGTACCACAGCTGTAATATTCTTACATCCTGTATTTTGACTGAGCTGACGAACCAGCTCCCGCCCGACCAATCCTGTTGCCCCAATGACAATTGCATTCTCTATACTTTTAGTCATTTTTCATACAATCTCAATAACTTTAGACTAATCTAACGTTTTCTTTAAAATTTTTCTGCATCTAAAATGTTGTCAAAGCATGTCAAGACTTGACTTAAGCGCTTAGTTTAATCACAATATGGCACTTGTTTACGGGCTGGTGATAGTTCTTCTGATGTTGGTTTTCAGATGTAATTTCAGCCCGCCCAGACCAATCTATTTCAAGGAGTGCACGAGTGGCAAACTCTGCTCAAGCAAAAAAACGTGCTCGTCAAAACGTTAAAGCACGTCAACACAACGCAAGCTTACGTTCTATGGTTCGTACTTATCTTAAACGCACAGTAGCTGCTATTGCTGCTGGTGATTACGCTGTCGCTACAGAAGCTTACAAAAAAGCTGTTCCTGTAATCGACCGTATGGCTGATAAAGGCATCATCCATAAAAACAAAGCTGCTCGTCATAAGAGCCGTTTAAATGCACAAGTTAAAGCTTTAGCTAACTAATTTGTTGCGATGAAAAAAGCCCTTTTTAGGGCTTTTTTTGTGCCTATAGATTTTTTTAATTATAGGCTATTTATTAATCAGTTTCATATTCGTCGCTGATAAATATGTCCATAATAAGTTTTGGCTTGCTGTCAAATTTGTCCAACGTTGATTGCCACCATTGGTACAGCTATATCGAATTAAATCCGCACGGTTATTTTGCAAACGTCCCGTATTTAAATCCATACATTGACCACTTTGACGAATCGTTGTAGTCGCAGGGTCCATGGTCCAAATTTGATTGGTTTGGTTTAACATGCAGCGTTCTAGCGTCACTTTAGCTGAACCACCGTTGCCTGTAATACATTGATCTGGATTTGACTTGCTGTGTATACGACCAATCGCATCATATACCCACTGTTCCGATTCGTCCGCAGTACATCCGCTTGGACCACTAATATATAAGTTTAATTTTCCATCGGTTAATGTTTCTGCTTTCAAACAGTTATTACCATTTTTGATCAATGTTGCCTGATCAAACAAACCTTCCTGAGATACTGAAAGCTTTGTCATAAATGCGTCGAGTGCGCTTTGTGCCTCAGGAACTTGATTGGTTAGGTCTTGAGCATACACATTCATCCATCGATTTAGTCGGTATGCGGTGTTTTGTTGCGATTCATAACGGGTTAATTGCTGACGCGCCACACTATTCATCAATGACTTGTCATTTTTATATGACTCATACAGCATTTTTTCAGTTGGATTAAGAGCAACAACAGCATTTGCAGCTTGCGCTTCCAAAGCACTTTCTAATTGAGGAAGTTCGATAGCACGCAAAGCACTATAACCATGCTGACGTCCAATTTTGACGGCCGGCTTGATCGCTGTGCTGTAAACTGGAATATCAATATTTGCTAATAATTTGGCTTCTTCACCTGCTTTTTTACAATATAAATTGACCTTCTGTGGTTGATCTGCCAAAGCTAAATTGACATGCAGTTTATTGGCATTACTACCTAGTCGTACAGCTGCTAAAGCAATATTGTTGACTTTATTCGTGTATTGCACATTCAACCAACATGCCGCTTGATCCAAAGCGGTATTGGCAGCATTTAAGTCATACACATTACCCCAGTTTGAACGTGCCGCAGGATACAACAAACCAACTTGATTGACTGGATCATAGCCCCCTAAAATGGTAATTACGGGCTGACCAAAGACCCGTGGTCGTGGATAATTTTGATCTGCGTTATACCAAACCGGAGCCGTAGAATTTGGCATCTTCGGTTGAGCGACTTCCATTTCACGAGTGGTTTTATTCCACTTTTTGTAGCCGGTAGGTGATGTTTCATCCCAGACATAACGGTCAAAGTGCGGTTGAATTTTCAGGAATGTGCTGTAACCCGTATAGTGTGTGTAGCGTGATACATTACTATCAGGATACCCGCCGGACATGGCATCTTTTCCGTACGGGAACAAATTTTTAAAATTTGGGATACCATTCGCTCCATCCCACTTCCATGTCGCCGTCCATGATAGATTTCCGCGCATTATATTGCGATTGGCAATATAACCCCATCCACTGTCCGCATGATGTGCAGCCCAAAATAGATTGTCACCTACCTGACCAGGGTAATGTCCTAAACCATAGTGATGGCCAATTTCATGGCTAAATTCATTCCCTACAGAATCATAAAGCGTGAGCATGCCATTACCACCACTCAGTCCATGAGTATGCACACCATTGGCATAGTTCCCCTTCGTATGATGGACAACTACTGTTTGGGTTAATTGTGGCTGACTTTGATTGGCCATAGATGCACTGGTAATACCCCAGTTAGCAAGGTTTATACCAACACTAAAGGTTGATTTACCGACATCCTCACGCATGTCTCCTGCATAAACACCACCATCTCCGGCACTTTTACTGTCATAAATAACACCTGAGGAAACCATTGCACGTGTTAACTGCATATCATCATATTGTGCAACGGTCATTTCTGCTGCAGGAATGGTTTGGAAATAATCGGTACCCGCTTTTTCAGGCTCAAGCAGCATATAGTGACCGGTAGAATTTGGCTTATCTGCCAACATACCAACACGGATATTATTTAAAACCAATTCACCTGGTGCAGCAAAATCGATTTTATCTTCAGCCAATTCACCGCTGACTTTATTTGCGTCAATAAATTTTAATCTTAGACCGGGTTTAACTTCATCCCAATTGAGTTTCGTGGTCCACGCGCGTTTACTGTACCAAACATCTGGACGACCTCTTTGCCCACTCTGGTCTGAAACAGGCATTTGCGTCGGATCATCCAATGTCGCGGTACGAACTAAGCGATTGTTTTGATAGATTTCTACTTTGAGTTGCTTGATGTTTTGCATATCAAGTGTTGGCGTCACGATAAGCAGCGCTTCTTTTTCACTGGTTAACCGTGGCATTTTCTTGGCTTCGTTCGCATTCGGGTCAACGACATGACTTTGACCAAATTGAACTTGCGCGGAAAAGCTACCGACTAAATCATTACGTATTTCACGAACAGCATCATTGGCATCGTAGTCATAAAAACCAATGCTTGTTTCATCGACTATATCTTGGGTCGGTTCTGGATAACTGGCAGATGATGCAGTGCCACTTGAACTATCACCACCACCTCCGCCACCACAAGCAACTAACATTAATGACACAATACAAATTGATAATTTGTTATATGAAAAACCTATCACACTTTTCACTACTATTCCCCAATTAGCCACAAAAAAATCCAATTAAGAGACTTACATAAAATATATAAATCAATAAGTTACAACAAATATAATGCTATTTTCTTTTTATTAATCATTCAATTGCCGCGTTTTGTCACTTATTAACAATTCAAATTAAATCTAAATATTTAGTATTGGCTGAATCACGATTGCTGTGACAGGTACTTCACTTATCAACTAAAATTAAGGTGTAGTCCTTTAAATACAATCGTATATTCCCGACAAAAATTGTCAGGATATTTTTAGAAACTTTGTAAATAAAAATTTTTAGAAATGGTTTAATCCCATATATTTTTTATGGTATTTTAATTTTCATCCTAGGCAGCCATTGCTGTACAAATGAAAAGAGGGATAAAAATGTCGATTAACCAATTTTTGCCATCATTAGAGAAATTTGCAGAAGCAGAACATCAATATATTGAATATTTTACATCGAAAGGTGAAAAAGACATTTTAGGTAAAGTCATTTCAAATATGAAATCGACCGCTGAGATTCAAGCCTCTCAAGGTGTAGACTCATGGTTAGCATATGGCGTGTACTTACCAGCTGTAGAACGTATCTTTGCACTGCATCAAGGGGAAACAGAAGCTGAATTTTTTGAACGCACACAATATCCAGCTGAACTCGTGCAAGCGTATAGCATTAAAGATCATGACATTGCGACATTGATTGCCGCTGACAAATATAGTCGAATCCACCAACAACATCTCCCTGTCAATACTAGCCGCTGGCCTTATAGTGACGACGGTTCAAGTATTGATTTAAATCAATACCCTGCACGAATTAAAGCCAATATTTAATCTTTTATTTAATGAAATACTGAAACAGATAAAAAAGGCATCCGCACATGGATGTCTTTTATAAATTTTTTATTATTATCAAAATTTCTTAAAGTTGTTGTTCAGCTTGCTGAAATTCACGAATATTTAATTCATTTAGTTCACCACGCCAAATCCATTTCAGTTTTGACTCAAGGAATACATCTCCTTCAAACCAAACAAATAAACCTTCCATCATTTTCGGCCAGTCTTCGCGTGTCACGATATTTTTACCTGAAATAATGGCAAGAATTGCAGCCAAAATCGTATCATGACTCACCGCTAGACTCAGACCATAATCATTGGTTGGATGAGTGTTGTAAATCAACTCCAAAACATCTACCACCCCATGAATGGGCTGTTTCATACCCGGCAAAGCATTATTCACAAAACTATTGATAAAGCCTAAAGCACCTTGCTTTTGAAAGTATGGTCCTGCTTTTTTAATATCGAGCACAAAACTTCCCGGCTCGACCAATAATCCTTGTTCAATGATCTCGATATGGTGGGTATTCGGTTCAATCGTGACATTATCTGCACCTTGAATCATCAATGCCGCCGTATCCACACAGCGCTGAATTGGACTCGAAATACAGTGCTGAATAACACGATCGGTATTTTCAACCAAATAGCTGCCCCACGCTTCGGCTAAATCACGTCCTTGATGGGTCAGTTGCAAGTCATAACCGGCCAAGCCTTGTCCTTGTACAACTTCACGAATGGAATGACGTGTAAACAATGTTACAGGCGTCTTTTCATCCGGCAATAAGTCTATTGCTTTCAGCATACTAGGAGGGAGCAAATCTAGGGCCATAATTGACAGTTCTTAAATGCAGGAGATTTAACGGAGTGTGCTGACACTATAGCATGAACCCGATTTAGCTCAAGTTTTGTCAGGCATGTTTGCCAAAGCATTTAAGGCCAATTCTTTCATTTCGGCATTTTTAAATGCAATAAATCCACCATTTAATAAAGTCGTGCGTTGGTTATATAGAAATGCGCGACCTTTAAAATCAACCAAACCACCACCAATACGTTCGATTAAACATTGTCCAGCGCTGGTATCCCATTCACAAGTCGGATGAAAACGCGGATAAATATCCACTCGATCTTCTAACATCATACAAAACTTATATGCACTACCAGCATGGTAGGCCTGAAAATGAGTGAGTTTTTCTAAAGCGTCTAGATAGTCCGTATAAATCGGCTTATTTTTGGCACTTTGACTCAAGCCAACGTGTACGACACTCTCTGCAGAGGTTTGAACATATTCATACCATGCAGTGGACTGGCTATCATATTTCAGCGGCAGTCCCGCAAAGGGGCAAATATATACGCTATATTCCCCCGGGATCGCCAATATGGCAAAAGTGGTATTGGCCCCATCTACCAAACTCAGATTAATGGTAAATTCAGGTCTTTTATGTAAAAACTCTTTGGTACCATCCAAGGGATCAAGCAGCCAAAATTTTTGCCATTGCATACGCTCAGACTTATCACCTTCTTCTGACAATACAGGCAAGTTAGAAACTTTGGATAATGCTTGGGTAATATAGCTATTTGCACGATAGTCCGCCTGCGTTACCGGTGAATCATCACTTTTACGTTCCACATCAAAATTCGCTCCTGAGCAATAACGCTGATATTCTTCTCGCAAAATTTCGCAAGCTTGTGTCACAATGGGAACCAACTGCAAAATCAGTGGGTCTTGCGGTGCTGCTGTTGTTTTAAACATAGAATACCTTTATATGCCAAATTACTCAGAAAAGCCGACGATCATCTTTGATATGGACGGTACTTTACTCGATCTTGCTTATGATGATTTCATTTGGAATGAGCTGCTGCCAATTCGTTATGCTGAACAGCATCAATGCTCACTCGAACAAAGCAAGCAAACGCTATTTAGTTTTTATCAACAGCATAATCATACCCTAAAATGGTACTCATCTCGCTTTTGGACGTCACAAGTTGGCGTTGATGTTTTGGCAATGCAAATAGAACAAAAAGCCAAAGTGGCTAAACGCGAAGGCTGCATTAAGCTACTTACCTATCTAAAAGAAAATGGCTATCCTATTTGGCTTGCGACCAATGCCGACTTTGCAGGCTTACAATTCAAACTCAAAGAAACCGGTCTTCGTGATTTTTTCGATGTTATCGTCAGTTCAGAAACGCTCGGTCATGCCAAAGAGTTTATTGAGTTTTGGCAAATATTAGCAAGCAAACACCCCTTCGATGCAAAAAACTGTTATTTCATTGATGACACAGAAAAAGTGCTCAATGGTGCAAAACTTTTTGGGATTGAACAGCTCTATTCGATTCAGCAGCCTTCATCTGCCAAAGCGCCTCGCGAGACTTGTAATTATCCAATGCTGTCCGCATTAACAGATTTAATCCCTATTTTAGAAGCTCAAACGACTGAGCAAGCCGAGGAACAGAAAAAATATGCGTAAATCAAATCTAGCCGAAGATGCGGTTGGTATGCGTATAGACAAATGGTTGTGGGCTGCACGTTTTTTTAAAACACGCTCTATTGCCAAAAATGCGATTGAAGGCGGTAAAGTTCATCATAATGGCGAACGCGTTAAAGTTTCTCGTGAAGTTCGTGTAGGCATGGAATTAACCATTGCCCAAGGCCTTGAGAAAAAAACCGTGGTGGTGAAAGCACTGTCGGATGTTCGTGGGCCTGCCCCCACCGCTCAGCTGCTTTATGATGAAACTGAGGTCAGTATTGCAAAACGGGAATTGCTCGCATCCCAAAGAAAGTTGCATAATCTAGCTCGGCCAGATCATCGACCAAGTAAAAAAGATCGTCGAGATATTGGTAAATTTAAAAGAGAAAATGATCAACAGTTTGACCAGCAATGGTCTTATAATGATGATTAAGTTAAAGCGTCACAACATGTCGCACCTGTTGTGATTTTCATAGAACAAAAGGATGATTTCTGTCACTATACCCTCGTGGAACAGATCTAAACTGAATACATCCACTTGAGTATATTGTTTCGTGACATCGTATTGAGGTTGTAAGATGGATGATAATAAAAGCAAGGCGTTAAATGCGGCCTTAAGCCAAATTGAAAAGCAGTTTGGTAAAAACACCGTTATGCGTCTTGGTGATAATACTGTACAGGCAGTTGAAGCTGTCTCTACAGGTTCTTTAACATTAGATATCGCACTAGGTATTGGTGGTTTGCCTAAAGGTCGTATCGTAGAAATCTACGGTCCTGAATCTTCTGGTAAAACGACTATGACATTACAAGCTATTGCACAATGTCAGAAAGCTGGCGGTACTTGTGCATTCATCGATGCTGAACATGCATTAGACCCTCAATACGCACGTAAACTTGGCGTAGATATTGATAACTTACTTGTTTCACAGCCAGACAATGGTGAACAAGCACTTGAAATTGCAGACATGCTGGTACGTTCAGGTGCCATTGACCTGATCGTTGTCGACTCTGTAGCTGCACTTACCCCTCGCGCCGAAATTGAAGGCGAAATGGGTGACTCACACATGGGCTTACAAGCTCGTCTGATGAGCCAAGCACTGCGTAAAATTACCGGTAATGCGAAACGTTCGAACTGTATGGTGATCTTCATTAACCAAATCCGTATGAAGATTGGTGTAATGTTTGGTAGCCCAGAAACCACAACTGGTGGTAATGCACTTAAATTCTATGCATCTGTACGTTTAGATATCCGCCGTATTGGTCAAGTGAAAGAAGGCGACGAGATCATTGGTTCAGAAACCAAAGTGAAAGTTGTGAAAAACAAAATGGCTCCTCCATTCCGTGAAGCGATTTTCCAAATTCTTTATGGTAAAGGCGTGAACCATTTAGGTGAGCTTGTTGACCTCGCAGTACAACAAGAAATTGTTCAAAAAGCAGGTGCTTGGTATTCATACCAAGGTGACAAGATTGGGCAAGGTAAAAACAATACCATTCGCCACTTAGAAGAACACCCTGAACTTGTGCAAACTATCGAAAAACTGATTCGTGAACAACTTCTGACTACGGGTACAGCACCTGTAGAAGACAAAGACGAAGAAGAACCAGACTTTTTAGATGCTTAATTACAGCATACTTTAATAGCAGACGAAACGCCCTACGGGGCGTTTTGTTTTGCACTCAAAATTTGTATTAAAATGACCCCATGACTAAAGACCATTTTCCACTCTTGCTTGATTATGAAGCACTGAAACAACAGTTTGCAGAAGCTGAAGAAACTACCTGCGTAAATCATGCTGCACAAACTGACATTTCACATGACAATACTTCGGTGATCGATCACACTGCGTTGCATTTTGACACCAATGGTAAAGATGTTCATGCTGAAAAAAAATCGGGACTGCGCGGCTCTCGTCTACGCTCGTACGCTTTTGCAGTACTCACACGTAAAGAATACTCAAAAGCGGATTTAATCGAAAAATTAGCACTGTATGCGGATAGTCGTGAAGAAGTCATACACTTGGTGGAAGAACTCGCACGTGAGAACTATCAAAGCGATCAGCGTGTAGCAGAGATGGTGCTATCGAGTCAAAAACGTAAAGGTAAAGGCCCTAATCGCATAAAGCTCGCGTTAAAAAATAAAAAAGTAGACAGTGAATTAATTCTGGATGAATTAAAAGAAACAGATTGGGTCGCTGAAGCTTACCAGCTCAAAATAAAAAAATTTGGCAAAGCTGTTGAACGTGATCCAAAACAAAAAGCCAAACAAATACGTTTTTTGCAATATCGAGGCTTTGATCTCGATACGATTTTTAAAGTGATTGCACGTAAAGAATTTGATGACGAATAAAAAAGATATAAATCTAAATGAAAAATTAATAAAACTAAAATAAAGAAGAATATAGGATTGAAAAAATGAGAGGACGTTTAATTTATTATTATTGAAACTGGTGGCAACCCTACCAGCAAGACTTCGGCACATCATATTTCTACTACCGTTGCTACCTTCCGGTCCTGGCGGGGTTTATAGAGTACAATTGCGAAGTAACCAGCAGGGCTACCATTGCAAGAACAGAGTATAGTGATTTTTAATAAACATGCAAGCCTAAAACCAAGAATTCCTGAGTAGAAAACACTGTTTGATTATTTATAAATCAATATGATGGTCGATGATGTAGAAAACGTGAAACTTCATCACTATATTTTTACTTTAATACACAGCAAGATTGTAAAAGCTTATTGCAATTCAGATCTTTGGCGTTTTTAATGTGCTTATCGTTTTATCTAAAGCTGTCTGTAATAAAACTATTCTATACGGACATGCTTGTAACTACATGGAATTTTTATGATGTTTAAACAGCATGTATTGTGTGCCCTTACATTGACTTGCTCAGGTGCATTATTTGCCAATATTCCAATTGAATCTCGTGGTTTGAGTGGCGCTAATAATGGCACTGTGTATACAGCAAATAATACGGCCATTCAAACAGGTGCTGGCTCTACCTCTATTCCAACCAATTTGAATTGGCAGCTTATGCAGAAGAACCAACAGCTTGAAAATGAATTGCGTAGCTTACGCGGTAAAATGGAAGAGCAAGACAATATTATCGAACAATTAAAAAGTGAACTTACAAACCGCTATGCAGATTTAGATCAACGTTTAGAACTACTCCAACAAAAAGTAGATCCAAGTGAAGACACAGAGGCCGCGGAGGATAACCAACAAGGTACTGCACCCAGTAACAGCTAATACAGCGCCTACACCTGTTAAACAACCTACGACCCAATCAACATTAAGCTCATCTGCAAACCAACCTGTAAATGCAGGTGGTGACTCACTTGAGCTAGAGAAAGCAGCGTATACCGTTGCTTTAGACGCATACAAACAAGGTGGTGCAAAGAAAGCCATTGCACCAATGAAAAACTTTATTAAGAATAATCCTAACAGTGTTTATATTAGCAATGCATATTTTTGGTTAGCTGAGTTCAACCTTGCTGTTGAACCGACCAATTACGCAGAAGCGAAAAAGAACTATGGTATTGTAGTAGATCAATACCCTGAGTCGACTCGTGCACCTAGAGCGTTATATCAACTGTATAGCATTGCAAAAGACGTAGATCGAAACAGCAGTTTAGCAACGCAGCTCAAAACCAAGCTTACCCAAAAGTATCCAAAATCTGAAGAAGCAGGCTTTGTTAAAAAATAGGACTTTTTTAACGCAAAAAAAAGACACCTTATAAGGTGTCTTTTTTTATTCGCAGCATTTAGCGTACGATACCGCGCTTAGACTGCTCAAGTGAGTCAATCAACAATTGCGCTTCTGCCACTTCAGGCAAAATTTCAGTACGAATACGTTCAATCGCTTCATTCGTCGTTAATCCATCTTTATAGATCAATTTAAAGGATTCACGTAAACCTTGAATCACATTTTTAGACCAACCTTTACGACGCATTCCTTCAATGTTCATGGCAAAAGCATGGGCTGGATTACCAGATACCATGACATAAGCAGGTACATCTTTCAAAATAAGAGATGCACCACCAATCATACTGTAAGAATCGATTTTACAGAATTGATGAATACCAGAGTTACCACCTACGATGACATAATCACCAATGTGGACATGACCTGCAACGCCGACGTTATTAGCAAAGATATTATGATCACCTACCACACAGTCATGTGCAATATGTGTATTCACCATCAATAAATTGTGACTACCAACTTTAGTTAGACCCTGATCTTGAACAGTACCACGGTGTAAACTACAGTGTTCACGAATCGAGTTATGATCCCCGATTTCTAACCACGTTTCTTCACCAGCATATTTCAAGTCTTGGCAGACTTCACCAACACTGGCAAATTGAAAAATTTCGTTATGTTGACCAATACGGGTATAACCACCCACCACAACATGTGAATGCAGTTTAGTACCCGCTCCAATTGTGACTTGAGGACCAATAATACAATATGGTCCAATTTGCACATCCGGAGCAATTACTGCTGATGAGTCAATAATGGCGGTAGGATGAATTAATTCGTTATTGCTCATGCTGTCTCTGTTTTCTGATGCGAAACCATAATTTCCGCGGTTGCTGCGACTACGCCATCTACAGTGGCAACACAATTATATTTGTAAATGCCACGCTTTTGCATCACTAATTCTGATTTTAATACAAGTTGATCGCCTGCAACGACTTGTTTTTTAAATCGGACCTTTTCTGCACCAGCAAATAAGAACAACGAACCAGCTGAAGGTTTCTCATTATTCATAATGAAACCTAAGATACCCGATACTTGCGCCAATGCCTCAACAATCAGCACGCCCGGCATAATTGGGTATTCAGGGAAATGGCCTTGTAAAAATTCTTCGTTAATCGTTACATTTTTATAGCCTACAATCCCGTTGTCAGTCACTTCAACAACACGATCAACCAATAAAAACGGATAACGATGTGGCAAATATTCACGAATAGTCTGAATAGTCATTGGTAATTCAGGTTTTGTGAAAGCTGGGGTATTCGACTCTGTCATCATAATTATTTACGCAATTTAAATGTTGATTCAAGGGACTCAATTTGAGACTGCATATGATCAAGTCGTTTGACCAATTGGGTCAATGGCACATCTGCTAATTGTTTAAAGCGGATTGCTGCCTTTTTCCAAGAACCACTTTCAAGCATTGGCGTGCCTGAAGAATAACTTCCAGCAACGGAAATACTTTTTGTGACCATTGACATACCGGTAATTGTCACATTATCTGCAATATTAATGTGACCTACGATACCAACAGCCCCTGCTAGCACACAATTTTTGCCAATAGTTGTACTACCAGCAATGCCACATTTCGCAGCCATTGCTGTATTTGCACCAACTTTGACGTTATGCGCGATTTGCACAAGGTTATCAATAATGACACCATCTTCCAAAATTGTGTCATCTAAAGCACCACGGTCGATACTACAATTTGAACCAATACGCACATCATTCCCGATACGTACAGAACCTAATTGAGCAATACGATGCCATTTCCCTTGATAAGGTGCAAAACCAAATCCTTCACCACCGACCACCGTATTTGCATGGATACGTACACGATCACCTAACTTGGCTTCACCAGTAATCGTCACATGCGAATCGATAAAACAATCTTTACCAATTTCAACACCATGATCAATCTTCACTTGTGATTCAATGCGCGTTCCTTCACCCACCACACTATTCGCACCAATCACCACATAATGCCCAATATAAGCAGTATCAGAAATGATTGCGGAAGGATGAATTTGAGCAGTACTTTCAATACCTGTTTCTACAGATTTTTTTTCAAAAACATGCGTTAGAATAGCGAAAGCCAGATACGGATTGGGTACAACAATGAAGTTTTGCTGCGAAGAGATTTGTGACTGCATGTCTGCAGTCACAATCAGCGCACCAGCCTGAGACTGTTGAGCTTCATTCAGATATTTATCTGCGTTTAAAAATGCAAGCTGATGCGGTTGAGCACTCTCTAAACTTGCCATTCCGCTGAATTGCAAGTCTAGCTGGCCAATACATTGACCTTGAACAAGTTGAGCAAGCTTTTCTAAACTGAATTTTTGAGAATTCATTGATTATTTAATTGCATTAACCTTTTGAATCATTTTATCAGTTAAATCAAACTTAGGGTCATACGCAAGTGCTGAATTTTTATTCAAAACAACATCTAACTTATTTTCTGTGCGCAATTGTTCTGCAACTTGTTTGATTCGAGTATCCATTGTGCGATTTAAGGACTGAATATTCCCTTGAACCGAAGCTTGAACTTTTTGCTGTAAATCAGTCAGCTCTTTAAGTTTAGCTTGATACTGTTGACCCATTTGCTGCTTTTGCGCAGCAGTCAACTTATCACCACCCTGCTGAGCTTTTTGCTGCATTGCTTCCAGCTCTTTAGCCAGTGATTCAATTTTAGTGGTTTGTGGTTTTAACTGCTGTTGAATTTGAGCATTTTGTTGCTTTATATAAGAGCTTTGATCCACCACCTTTTCTAAATCAACCACACCGTAACCTGCTGCATGTACTGCAGCAGAACATGACATACCCAATACCGCCAAACCAGCAAATAATTTATTCATCTTATCAACCTGTAATTTTGTTATTCCCAGAAGGGTCGTACTTAGAACGTACGACCAATCTCGAATTGAATTTCTTTTGTTTCATCACCAGCTTTGTCATTAAGCGGGAATGCATAACTGAGTGAAATTGGACCAATCATCGTGATCCAAGTAAAGCCTGCACCAACGCTATAACGCATATTTTTCATATCAAAACCGAAGTTATCTTTACAGTATTTGCGATCTTCACTTGACTGAGATACATCACATTGGGTATCAAATACTTGCGCGCCTTCAGCAAACAATACTGGGCGTACTTGACGCGCCCAATCGCCTTTAAATGGCACAGGTAAAGCTAATTCAGTACCAAATTGAATTAAAGCATTACCACCAACTTCTTCCATATCATAATCAGTTTGATTGGTATCTTGGTAATAAACACCCGGATATTTTGGACCCAACGTACTGTTATCATAACCACGTACCGAACCAAAACCACCTGCATAGAAGTTTTTATAAAATGGTAAATCATTACCATAACCCAACTTACCATAGCCACGGAACACAAAGTCTTTACCTAATGGGAAGTAAGCCTGGGCATCATACGTAACTTTTTGATATTCAACATCACTACCAGGTAGCGCCACTTCGGCATTCACACGATGAGACATACCTGACGTTGGGAATACTGGACGGTTTAAGGTGTTATATGACCAACCTAAATTTAAATTATAAGTTAAAAAATCACCTTGATACTCAGCACCATATGGCAACGTATTAATCACATTACCTTTAGAGTCTACGCAACCTTTATCCACATCTGTTGTACCAGGACAATATTGACCTGTTTTTGTTTCCTTACCACCATGGCTCGTTAAATAATCAGCAACATATGTAGAAACATAAGGACCCGTAGTCACATCAGTTTTATCTACATTTAACCCCATACTGATACTTTGGTTTTCATCGATCGGATAACCAAAGTTAATACCACCACCAAAACTGTCAGTGACGTAGTTGTTAACGTTATAGTCGTCATCTAACTTGGTTTTACGGTAGTACATATTATAACCACGACGTACACCATCAATAGTGAAATACGGGTCAGTTACACTGAGGTTGTAGTAATCTTGAGTCTCAGAACGTGACAAATCGATAGAAACTGCATTACCTGTACCCAAGAAGTTGGTTTGACTCAAACCTGCTTGGAAAGTTACACCGCCACTTTGTGAGAAACCAACAGCCAAAGTACTTGTACCTGAATGCTGTTCTTCAACATTCACATTTAAATCAATTTGATCTGGCGTACCCGGAATACGTGCAGGTTTAACATCAACGGTTTTAAAGAAGCCTGTACGCTCTAAACGCACTTTAGACAAATCAATTTTTTCGTTACTTGCTAATGCGCCTTCCATTTGACGCATTTCACGACGTAGCACTTCATCAGCTGTTTTCGAGTTACCTGTAAAATTAATGCGGCGAACAGTGACTTGCTGACCCGGATTCACATAGTAATTTAAATCAACCAATTTGGTGTCTTTATTGATTTCAGGAACAATGTTCACTTCTGCAAAGTAGTAACCTGCGTTACCGTATTTACGAAGTAAAAGTTGTTTAACACCATTCACTTTTTCTTGTGAATATAAATCGCCATCTTTATAGAGTTTTAAAGCGTTTAAATCAGTTTGCGTATAAAGCGTATCACCTAAGAAATGGGTTTCACCAAACTTAAATTGTTCGCCTTCATCCACCGAAACTTCGATAAAGACATGTTTTTTATCTTCACTCAAATTCAGACTTGAGTTGGTAATGTTAAAGTTGATGTAACCTTTGTTGAGATACATCGCACGTAAAGCTTCTAAACTCGCAGCCATCTTTTCACGTGCGTAGCGGTCATTACGAGAAATGATCGAGTTCCAACCACTTTCTTTTAATGCAAAAATTTGTTTAATTTCGCTTTCTTTAAAAACCGTATTACCAATGATATTAATATCAAATACTTTGGCAGATTGACCTTCTTCAAACTCGATTAAGACATTTACACGGTTATTCGGTTGAGCGGTTGTAATAACTTTTACATCAGCATCGTAGCGACCTTGCTGCATATACTGTTGTTCTAATTCAGTTTCAACCGTTTGCAAAGATGATTTCTTTAAAACTTCACCTTCGGACAGACCCATTTTCTTTAAGCCTTCTTCCAAGGCTTCTTTAGGAATAAGTTTATTGCCTTTTAGCTCAACTTTAGAAATTACTGGGCGTTCAACCACTGTATATACAAGGGTATTACCGACTTGTGAAGACTTCACATCATCAAACAAACCCGACGCAAACATGCTACGAATTGAGTTTGAAATGATTTGATCATTGACACGATCACCAGCGGAGAATGGGATCATTCCGGCTACATTGTCAGGAGTTAAACGCACTAAGCCATCAACACGAATATCTTGTACTACAAAATCATCTGCTGCATATACTTGTTGTGCTACGGCCATAGCACTAACCAGTGCCAATGGCATAAATAAATGTTTGTGCTGCATGCCAGTCTTTTCCGCTGTTAATTTATTTCGTATAACGTTCTTATAAACGCATAATGTCATTGAATAGAGCCAGTAGCATCATGCTACCCAGCAATACCATACCAATTTTTAATCCAACCAATTGTATTTGTTCAGAAACAGGTTTACCACGAATTAATTCAATAAAATAGTAAATTAAATGACCGCCATCGAGCATAGGAATCGGTAGTAAATTTAAAATACCTAAACTCACACTCATCAGTGCCATAAATGAAATGAAGGTTTGCCACCCCATTTCGGCACTTTGTCCAGCCACTTTCGCAATGGTAATCGGACCAGATAAATTATCCAAACCCACCAAACCACGCACCATTTTTACAATAGAATTCAGGATCATACTAGATATCTGACCTGTTTTTTCTACCGCTTTTCCCATCGCCTCTACAGGCGTGTATTGAATGGTTTGTTTGTATTCGGCTGGAATATTGACTTTACCCGGATCGCTTTGTACACCTAAAAGCCCTGTGACTTTACCCATTTGATCATGCTTACCTTGCGGCATCACGTTTAAATGCACAATTTTATTTTGTCGTAAAACATCAATTTTAAGTAACTTTTCTGGAGAAGCTTGTACAACTTGTACAACATCAAACCAGTCTTTCATTTTTACGCCATCGATCGAAACAATTCGATCACCCACTTGCATCCCTTGGCGAATCGCTGCGCCATCTTCACTGAGTTTTGAAACCACTGCAGGAATTTCAGGACGATACGGTGTAAAACCAAGAACATCGAGTGGTGACTGAGTTTGATCGCGTAAGAAACTTTGAATCGGTAAACTGAAGTTTTGAATTTGCCCTGCTCGTTCAGCTTGAATTTGAATATTGCCAGTTTCACCTACACGATCAACCAAGGCATAATTCAAGCGCTCCCAAGTGGATACTTGAGTGCCATCTACGGCAGTAATTTTATCACCAGACTGCATTTGCGCAGCCGCTGCTGGCGTATTCGGTAAAATTTTACCTACGCGCGTATTGAGCTGTTCCTGAGCTGGTAAAAATAAAATCCAAAACAACACCACAGCAAAAGCCAAGTTGATGAGTGGCCCTGCAGCAACAATTGCAATACGTTTCCAAGGGTGTTGTCTGTTAAATGCTTTCGGTAAGTCTTCTGCTGCGACATCACCTTCTCGTTCATCCAACATTTTGACATAACCACCCAGTGGTAATGCAGACAGTTGATATTGAATACCCGACTTCTTTGACGTCCACTTAAGTAGTGTTGGGCCAAAACCAATCGAATACACCAAAACTTTTACGCCCAGTTTACGTGCAACGAAATAATGCCCAAATTCATGAATCGCTATCAGCGGTCCAAGTAGCAATATTGCTGCAATAATCATAAACAAGGCATTCATGTCTTAACTTCCTGAATTCAATACTGCTTTTTCAGCAACCATACGTGCCGATTTATCTGCATGCAAAATAACATCAATATTATTTGCAGCTGAGTTTTCAACTTGCCCCAACACATGTTCCACAATTTGAGGGATTTGAGTAAAGCCAATTTTCTCATGCAAAAATGCTGCCACGGCGATTTCATTGGCTGCATTTAAAATCGTAGGAGCTAAGCCCCCAGCCTTCATGGCTTGACGTGCTAATTTTAGTGCTGGGAATCGCTGTATATCAGGCTGTTCAAAGTTTAACTGTGAATGAACAAATAAATCTAATGGAGGCACATGTGTTTGAATACGCTTTGGCCACGCTAATGCATGAGCGATAGGCGTACACATATCAGGATTTCCCATTTGTGCCAAAGTCGAACCATCTACATATTGAACCATTGAATGAATGATACTCTGTGGATGGACAACAACTGTTACAAATTGTTCTTCAACTGCAAAAAGATGACAGGCTTCGATTAATTCCAAGCCTTTATTCATTAGCGTTGCAGAATCAACTGAAATTTTTTGCCCCATCGACCAATTTGGATGCTTACAGGCTTGGGCCGGCGTTACACTTTGCAATTGTTCTAAACTATGATGTAAAAATGGACCACCAGAAGCGGTAAGTAAAATTTGTTTGACACCTAGCTTTGGCTGACCATGACGCTCACCTTGTAGATAAGTTTCAGGTAAGCATTGGAAGATTGCATTGTGTTCAGAATCGACTGGCAGCAACAAAGCATTATTTTCACGTGCGGTCTGAATCATGATGTCACCCGACATCACCAGCGCTTCTTTATTTGCAAGCAACACGCGTTTACCTGCTTTCGCAGCAGCCAATGTAGGTAGCAACCCTGCCGCACCAACAATAGCTGCCATGACCACATCAACCTGTGGATGTTCTGCTACTGCGATTAATCCTTCTTCATCATGCAGGATTTCAATATCAGTTAATTTTTCAGCTACGAGTAATTGGCGCAGTTCATCCACTTTATTGAATGGAACAACTGCGATTTTCGGTCGATATTGTTTGCATATTTCGACAAGTTCTACAATTCGGCTATGTGCAGTGACTGCAAAAACTGAATACTCTTCGGGATGCTGTTGCAGAATCTTTAAAGTACTTTGACCAATGGATCCTGTTACACCCAATATACAAACAGATTGTGACATCTATAAATCTACGCCAATTAATTTTAAAACATACATACCTGCTGCAAAGATAGGTGCTGCAGCAAGCAACGAGTCAATACGATCCAGCACACCACCATGTCCGGGAAGAATACGACCAGAATCTTTGATCCCTGCACGACGCTTGATCATCGATTCAAATAAATCACCAAGTACTGAACTAAATACTGTTATTACTGAAAGTATTAAAAATAAAATATGTTCAGCGATGCTTAAATCAAGATAAATAATTTCAACAACAATAACTATTAGCATTGCAGTGAATAGACCGCCATATAAACCTTCGATCGATTTATTTGGGCTCACATCTGGTGCAAGTTTTTTCTTACCAAATTTACGTCCCACGAAGTATGCACCACTGTCTGCACCCCATACCAACAGGAACAGATACATGAGCCACCACGGTGAGTTCATCCACACAGAAAAAATAGCAGTTACCGCAGCAGGAACTAAGACTAAACCAATACCACTCAGACTCGGGTTATACCAGTTATCGTAATCAGGATAAGACTTCACCCAATAGACACTTAAGATCCAAGTAAAGATCGAAGCCGCCCAAAGCAGTAATGCAACATCTGTAAAATGCAATGCTAGTGCTGAAAGAATAGCAGTGACTAGACCATAGCCCCAAGCGAAAGGTTTAATCACATTTTGTGTATTCCGCGGCATGAGTTTGAACCACTCATAACCCGCGACAGCTGATGCAATAATCATCAGCACAAGCATTGGGTATTTAGACTCGGTTGCAAACATGCAACTCAGTACAACTGAAACCAGTACCAATGCGGTTATTATCCGCTCTAACATTTATTTATTCTCAAACTGCTCTTGTTGAATCTGCTCTGAAGTCTTACCAAAACGACGTTCACGACCACCAAATACCGCTAGTGCGTCGTCAAATTCTTCAATGGTAAATTCAGGCCATAATGTCTGGGTAAAATAAAGTTCTGCATACGCAGCTTGCCAAAGCAAGAAGTTCGAGAGACGGAAATCACCACCTGTACGAATTAACAAATCTACCGGAGGTAGATCACTTAAACTGACATATTGACCAAAGACTTCAGCATCCACTGCTTCAAGATCTATTTTGTTAGTTAAAACATCTGCTGCGATTTGTTTTGCAGCCTGTGCCATATCCCACATACCACCGTAACTAATTGCAATAGTTAAAGTCATGCTGTCGAAATTAGCAGTCCTTTGTTCGGCTTGCAACATTAAGTCACGTAAGTTAGGAGATAAACGAGAACGATCACCAATAAAACGTAGGGAAATGTTAAATTTTTCCATGCGTGGCAACTGCTCATGAATGGTTTCTTCGAGAAGAGCCATCAACAGATCAACCTCAAACTGAGGACGATTCCAATTTTCACTCGAAAAAGCAAAAACCGTCAGTGCTTGGATATTTCTTTTACGACAATGTTCAACGATGGGATCTAGGATGTCCTTTCCAGAACGATGCCCTTCACCTTTTTGCATTTGATTCTTTTTGGCAAAACGATTGTTGCCATCCATAATGATGGCAACATGTTTTGGAAGACGGGAAGTTTCTTCAGATGAGGTCATTAAAACTTAGACCTTCATCAATTCAGCTTCTTTTGCAGCCAGACGTTTTTCAACTTCAGCAACGAATTTGTCTGTGATTTTTTGAATGTCATCACCCGCACGACGCTCATCATCTTCAGAAATTTCTTTTTCTTTCAACAATGCTTTGATATCACCCAAAACATCACGGCGGATGTTACGGATCGCAACTTTTGCATTTTCAGCTTCGTTACGTGCAACTTTCTGCATGTCTTTACGTGTTTCTTCTGTTAATGCAGCCATAGGAACACGGATGGCATCAGCAGTAATCGGGTTTAAGCCTAAGTCAGATTCACGGATTGCTTTATCAATTGCAGCAACCATTGAACGTTCAAAAGGCTGAACAAGTAAAGTACGAGAGTCTTCTACACCCACGTTCGCTACTTGGTTTAATGGCACATCAGAGCCATAGTAAGGAACCATAACACCATTTAAAATTGATGGGTGCGCGCGCCCTGTACGAACTTTAGCAAAACCATGCTCTAGAGAATCTAGAGATTTGTTCATACGGTCTTCTGCGTCTTTTTTAAGATCGTTAATCATGTGATCTTCCTTACTTAATTCGAAAAGATGTAAATTCTAAAATAGCTTGTAGTATAAAGAGCTTTAGGGCCCACGTACATTAGTTCGTAACGTGAGTACCCTCTTTTTCACCCATTACCACTGAAAGTAATGAACCTGATTTGTTCATATCAAATACTTGAAGTGGAACGTTGTGGTCACGGCACAAGCAAATCGCTGTTAAATCCATCACACCCAGTTTTTCATCTAAAACTTGGTCAAATGTTAATGCATCGTATTTCACTGCATCTTCATATTTGCTTGGATCTTTGTTGTATACGCCATCAACCTTCGTTGCTTTAAGGATAAGATTGGCTTCAATCTCGATACCGCGTAAGCATGCTGCTGTATCTGTCGTAAAGAATGGGTTACCCGTACCTGCGACAAATACACATACTTCGCCACGTGTTAAATGACGAATTGCATCACGGCTAGAATATGATTCAACTACTGCACCAATGGGTAAAGCTGACATTAGACGAGTTTTGATATTACGACGTACCAAAGCATCACGCAGTGCCAAACCGTTCATCACAGTGGCCAACATACCCATTTGGTCACCTGTTACACGGCCAACCAAACCATCTTTTTGTAATTGGCTACCACGGTAAAGGTTACCACCACCGACAACGATACCCACTTGAACACCCAAACCAACAAGGTGCGCAATTGCGAGTGACATTTGATCGAGCACTTGTGCATCGATACCCATCTCTTTATTGCCCGCTAAAGCTTCACCTGAAAGCTTAAGCAGGATGCGACCAAAACGTGGTTTTTTAGAATCAAGCATCATCAACTCCGAATTATTTAATTTCAATTATTTTTAATGAATCGTTTAAGCAGACTTAACCGAGATCAGTTTTGCAAATAAGTCATATTCATCTGCATCTGTGATTTCCACTTCAAGTAAATCACCTGCTTTAATCACTGACTTATCGATATCTTCAACAAATACATTACCGTCAATTTCAGGTGCATCTGCATAAGAACGCGCAACAGCAACTGGGAACTCTTCTTCAAGATCATCCACCAGTACTGTCATTTTCTGACCGATACGGCTTTGCAATTTCGCAGCAGAGATTTCTTGCTGAACTTGCATGAAACGTTCATAACGCTCTTGTTTGATTTCTTCAGGCACATGATCTGGCAAATCATTTGCAGTCGCGCCTTCAATTGGTGAGTAAGTAAAACAACCCACACGATCAAGCTGCGCTTCTTTTAACCAATCAAGCAACATTTGGAAGTCTTCTTCAGTTTCACCCGGGAAGCCCACAACAAATGTAGAACGAATCACAAGATCAGGACATTTCTCACGCCAAACTTTTAAACGCTCTAGTGTATTTTCACTGTGCGCAGGACGTTTCATGAGTTTCAAAATCTTAGGACTTGCATGTTGGAATGGAATATCCAAATACGGCAGGATTTTGCCTTGTGCCATTAAGTCAATCACAGCATCCACATGTGGATATGGATATACATAGTGCAGACGCACCCAGATACCCAATTGACCCAATGCTTCACACATGTCATAGAATTTGGTTTTAACGGGCTGACCGTTCCAGAAGTCCAATTTGTATTTGGTGTCTACGCCATAAGCCGATGTATCTTGAGAAATCACAAGGACTTCTTTTACGCCTGCTTTTTTCAGCGCTTGAGCTTCAGTCAATACTGAACCTACTGGACGAGAAACCAAATCACCACGCATGCTTGGGATGATGCAGAATGTGCAACGGTGATTACAACCTTCTGAAATCTTCAAATAAGCATAATGTTTTGGTGTTAATCGAATACCTTGTTCAGGTACTAGATCAATAAACGGATTGTGTTTTGGTGGCTCAGGCACGTATTCGTGCACAGCTTCCATCACTTCTTGATATGCCGCAGCACCTGTTACTTTTAAGACATTTGGGTGCATTTGGCGAATTTTATCTTCGTCTTTACCTAAACAACCAGTCACAATTACGCGACCGTTTGAACTCATCGCTTCGCCAATGGCATCTAGCGACTCTTGTACTGCAGATTCAATAAAACCACAGGTATTTACAACTACTAAATCTGCACCATCATAATCTGATGCTACATCATAACCTTCAGTCTTTAACTGAGTTAAAATTCGTTCGGAATCTACCAATGCCTTAGGACAACCTAAAGAAACAAAACCGACTTTGGGGGATTTCATGAATCTGCGCTCCACTATAATCCGCGTATTGTATGTCTTTTCAAAACATAAAAACAGGTGAAAAGACCACTCTTTATATCACGCACCAAAATAATGCTATAAATTCATCCATATAATTTCATTTGCACCATTTTAATGCATTTTTGATTTACAGCCTGTTTTTAATCGGCTATACACTTTATTTAAAGTCTTAAATAAGCGCATTTATTCAAATAAGCATCAAAACTTAGCGTATTTCTGAAATAGTTGGCTTATATCTTGCATAACTTGCATCAATTCGAACCTTATTAGATTGAACGATTTGCTTTATGAAGATGCCATTGCGCCATTTTAAGACAGGAACCTCTCGCTAATGGATCAGACTATGACGATTGATTACCGGCTTTTAGTGGATAATTTAACCACTGCCATTTTATTGGTCGATAGCAACCTAAATATTTTTTATTTAAATTCATCTTGTGAAGCGCTTTTTGACATCAGCTTACTCCGTGCATCAGGTCAGCCTGTATTAAATTTACTCCATATGCCCGATGATGAGTTCAATACGCATGATGCATTAATGAATACACTAACTTCCGGTCAGCACTATACGCGCCGAGAAGCAACGATTAATGTCAACTTTAAAGACATTCATGTTGATTACACCGTGTCACAGCTCAACTCTGGCAAACCCTACCACCCGTTGCTATTGATTGAACTCAATCAAATCGACCGGATGTTGAAAATCTCTAAAGAAGAAAACCTGATTCAACAACATCAAGTTGCACGACAACTGATTCGTGGCGTTGCCCATGAAATTAAAAATCCACTTGGTGGTATCCGTGGGGCGACACAACTTTTAGCGCGTAGCTTAAATGATCCGAAGTACAGTGAATTCACCGACATTATTATTAGTGAAGTGGATCGATTAAGAAATCTTGCTGACACCATGCTGGGTTCAAGACAATTGCCAAGTTACGAGCCAGTCAATGTGCATGAACCACTTGAACGTGTCCGTTCACTGATCGTCAACCAAACTAAAAAGAAAATTAAGATCACCCGTGATTACGACCTTTCTTTACCGGATGTTCTGGCAGATCGTGATCAATTGATTCAGGTCATGCTGAATATCAGCGTCAATGCCGTTCAGGCGATGACTGAAAATAAAGAGTTCTTTGTTGAGCATCAACCAGAACTGACCTTGCGCACACGTATTCAACGCTTAGTCACCATCAATGGTGTATTAAAACGTTCTGCGGTACGCATTGACATTGAGGACAATGGACCGGGTGTCCCACAAGAAATATTAGAATCCGTATTTTATCCTTTAGTGACAGGACGAGCGAAAGGCACAGGTCTCGGCCTGAGCATTGCACAAAATATTATGCATCAACATAACGGAATGATTGAATGCCAATCAGTTCCTGGAAAAACAGTATTTAGCCTATATTTACCTTGGGAGTCAGATCATGTCGCGTAATAAGATTTGGGTCATCGATGATGATCGCGCCATGCGTTGGGTACTGGAAAAAACATTCAAAGAAGAAGGTTTTGATGTTACCAGTTTTGAAGAAGCACAATCCGCTTTAGATCAGTTAAGTGTCGATGCGCCAGATGTTATTTTGACAGACATCCGTATGCCGGGTATTGATGGACTGACCTTTTTAGGTAAAGTCAAAGGCAACTACCCTGACTTACCTGTGATCATTATGACTGCACATTCAGATTTAGAATCTGCTGTGTCGAGCTATCAAACGGGTGCTTTTGAATATCTACCAAAACCTTTTGATATTGATGAAGCCTTAGCACTTGTAAACCGTGCAATTTTGCATATTACCAAATTGCAACAACAAGAATCTGCTAAAACCGCTCAACCGATTCAATCTACAGAGATTATTGGTGAATCACCTGCTATGCAGGAAGTCTTCCGTGCCATTGGTCGTCTTTCTCAATCACACATTACTGTATTAATTAATGGTGAATCAGGCACGGGTAAAGAATTGGTTGCGCATGCGTTGCACAAACACTCACCACGTGGTAACAAACCTTTTATTGCGCTCAACATGGCGGCAATTCCAAAAGATTTGATCGAAACTGAATTATTTGGTCATGAAAAAGGCGCGTTCACCGGTGCCAATACGCAGCGTCAGGGTCGTTTCGAACAAGCCAATGGCGGGACTCTTTTCCTTGATGAAATTGGTGACATGCCATTTGAAACCCAAACACGTTTACTGCGTGTTTTAGCGGATGGCGAATTCTACCGCGTTGGTGGTCACATCCCAGTCAAGGTGGATGTCCGTATCGTTGCTGCAACACACCAAGACTTAGAAAAATTAGTACATGAAGGTCGCTTCCGTGAAGACTTGTACCACCGTCTAAACGTGATTCGTATTCATATTCCAAAACTTGCACATCGTAGTGAAGATATTCCGATGCTTGCACAGCACTTCCTAGCAAGTGCAGGCAAAGAGCTTGGGGTAAGCCCGAAAATTCTGCGTCCTGAAACGCAAGAATACATGCAAAAATTGCCGTGGCAAGGTAATGTGCGTCAGCTTGAAAATACCTGTCGCTGGCTCACCGTGATGATTACAGGACGTGAAGTTTATCCAGAAGATTTACCGTCTGAATTAAAACAGATTCCAATTCAAGGCACAGATGGCAACCCTGCTGCTCAAGGGATTGATCGTATTGGTGTGCATCATTGGGATGAATTACTTGGTCAATGGGCCGTACAAAAACTTAAAAATGGTGAGATGAAAATTCTCGACATTGCCACACCAATGTTTGAACGCACCCTCATCAATGCAGCACTACAGCAAACACGTGGGCGTAAGCGCCATGCAGCAGAACTTTTAGGTTGGGGTCGTAATACCTTAACCCGTAAACTTAAAGAACTCGGTATGGACAGTGCCGAAGATGATGTCGAAGAAGAATTAGAAAGTTAATTTTCTGATTTACATTAAAAAAGCCAGTCACTTGACTGGCTTTTTTATTTTGAGATTTTTTAGCAATATTTTATGCCGTAAAGCCGACATAGCGTGAATAACCTTCCACACCTAAATCAGACTTATAAATCAGAAACTCAGGGAAGCTCGAGGCGGTAATTTCAGTAAACATATGATACTGATCATCATTGGCATGCAAGTCATCGACTGTATGCTGCATGGTTTGCTCAAATTCATCTGTAATAAACTCAAAACCAATATCCATTGCAATAAACAGCACATGCTCACAAGGCTGCACATACTGCTCTTCTGACCAATCAATCACTTGCTGCTGACAATGTGGACACTGAATGTTATCCGAAGGAGAAATATCAAGTTCGATCAATTGATAAGACATAGAAGTAAATTTATTCATGAATATTAGATTCATTCTAACAAAACTTAGTTTCAGCTAAAGGTATTTATTCAATAAAAAAGGAGCCGTAGCTCCTTTAAATATGACTGATTTCGATTATTTCTTAAGGGATGACTTATAGGCCGACAATGCAGCCACTGCGATAGCCGACAAAGCAATACCCGGCGCACTTGCAATTAAAATACCTGTCGTTCCTAGACCTAGCGCCAAAATCTTACCTGTGAGTAATGGACCCGTCATTGCACCCAAACGACCCCATGAAATCGCACTCCCCACACCTGTTACTTTCCCAGCTGGTGTATAGAAAATTGGAGAGATCCCGTACAAAATCGATTGACCACCTGTAGAGAAAATTCCGCCCATGATGCCTGCTGCGATAAGTACAGGAATGGAATTTGTTGTAAACAGCACAAACAATGCCACAAACAAACCTGAATAGATAATCACTGCCATTTGCCATAATTTTAGCCGATCAAGCAAGTAGCCTAAACCCAGCGTACCAATCACTGCGCCCACTTGGAACATCAACATGATCATGAAAGCTTGTTGCTTTTCCAGCCCTTGCTCCATAAGCAAGTTAGGCAACCAACTGATCAGAATATAGTTCACCATTAAGGTAAAGAAGAAACTCAACCAAAGCGGCAATGTATATTTATAACGCTGCTCAGCAAAAAGGATTTGCCCCATCGCTGGAACAGCTTCTTTGGTTTCTGCCTGAACTTTTTCAGTACGCTTATCTTTTAAGATAATCGCCATGAATGGAATCAGGATTAAAGGCGTTAAACCACCAATTAAAAACAGTGTATGCCAAGAGATATCTTTAAAGATAATACCCAAGCCAGCAACAAAGATTGCACCTACAGGTAAGCCACAGTACATCAAACTATTTAAGCGTCCACGGTTAGCATCCGTCGCTTCATCACCCACCACCGAGATCATCGTTGGCATCGCAGCGCCCAAACCTAAACCTGTAAAGAATCGTGCGATATATAAAATTTCAATGCTTGGTGCAACTGCCGTGATCAACATAAATACACCGAAGATAAAAATCGACAACATCAGGACTTTCTTCTGTCCCAAATAGTCAGCGACACGCCCCCCAAAGAACGCGCCAAATAACATACCAAACACACCTAAGCTAAACACATAGCCCATTTGTACCTGATCTAAGGAAAATGTCGCTGCGATTCCTTTTGCTGCGATACCGGGTGCTTGTAGGTCAAAACCTTCAAAAAATGCCACCCAGAAACACAAAAATACTGTTAGAAATTTTTGCATTTTTCCCGATTGTTGATTTGCCATAATCGAACTCCATTCATGTAGCGTAAACCCACTTGTACGCCATGCCCTGAAGTTTCGGCTTTATTGGGTAGAATAAATACCACTACAAAGGTCGGAATTCACACGACCAAAAGCCCATCATTAAGACTTAAAACTTTGTATATCAATAGTTTTTAGATCTTATTTTTTGTATTTATAATTCATTATCAATCACTTAAGTTTATGAAAGGTTTTAATAATCAAACCATAGCTAAAACTAATGATGATCAAAATATTCATTTAATCCGATCAAATACCAACAGCCAATAATTTATTGGCAATAAAAAAACCCGCTCAGTTGCGGGTTTTTTATTTAACTCAAAATCTTATGCAGATTTTTTCGCTTGGTTATTCTTACGAATCGTAATCATCACCAATTGAACAGCCGCAGGTGTTACACCTGGAATACGACTTGCTTGTGCCAATGTTTCAGGCAATACATTTTTCAGCTTCATGGTGATTTCACGTGAAAGACCAGAAACGACATCATAATCAAAATCAGCAGGAATACGTGTATCTTCCAAACGCTTCATTTGCGCAACGTCTTCTTGCTGACGGTTAATATAACCCGCATATTTCACTGCAATTTCAATTTGCTCACCCACAAATGCTGAAACTTCTGAACCCGTCAATTCAGCAATTTGCGCAAAGTTGATATTTGGACGTTTTAACAAATCAATTGCATTGGTTTCTTTAGACAGGTCATCACCAGTCATTTCAACGAATTTTTTGCCTAGTGGATTGTTTGGCGCTGCCCAAAGGTGTTGTAAACGTCCTTTTTCAGTTTCAACTGCTTCCATTTTTTGGCAGAACGAATCCCAACGCGCATCATCCACCAGACCCATTTCACGGCCAATCGCAGTTAAACGCTGATCCGCATTGTCTTCACGCAACATCAAACGGTATTCCGCACGCGAAGTAAACATACGGTACGGTTCTTTAGTACCCAAAGTAATCAAGTCATCAACCAATACACCCATGTACGCTTCATCACGTTTTGGTGTCCATTGCTCTTGATCCCATGCACGACGTGCTGCGTTTAAGCCTGCAAGCAAACCTTGCGCACCCGCTTCTTCATAACCCGTTGTACCGTTAATTTGACCTGCAAAATACAGGTTATTAATCGATTTAGTTTCTAAAGAGAATTTCAATGATTGTGGGTTGAAATAATCGTACTCAATCGCATAACCCGGACGCAAAATGTGCGCATTTTCCATACCACGAATCGAGCGAACCAATTCAAACTGAACATCGAATGGTAAAGAAGTTGAAATACCGTTTGGATAAAGCTCATGTGTGTCCAAACCTTCAGGTTCCAAGAACACTTGATGCGAATCTTTATCGGCAAATTTATGAATTTTATCTTCAATCGATGGGCAGTAACGTGGACCCACACCTTCAATCACACCAGTATACATTGGTGAACGGTCTAAGCCACCACGAATGATATCGTGAGTTTTCTCATTGGTATGTGTGATATAGCAATTGATTTGCTCAGGATGCATCGACGCATCACCCATGAACGACATAGTCGGAGATGGGAAATCACCCGGCTGTGGCGTCATCACAGAGAAATCAACTGATCGTGCATCGATACGTGGTGGTGTACCAGTTTTTAAACGACCTACAGGTAAGTTCAATTCACGTAGGCGCGCAGCCAATGAAATTGAAGGAGGATCGCCCGCACGACCGCCTGAAGCATTATTTAGACCTACGTGGATTACACCACCCAAGAATGTACCTGTAGTTAATACAACAGTTTTCGCATCAAAGCGAATACCCATTTGGGTGACTACACCTTTAACGGTATCGCCTTCAACAATAAGGTCATCAGCTGCTTGTTGGAAAATATCCAAGTTAGCTTGATTTTCGAGGGTTTCACGAATCGCAGCTTTATAACGAATACGGTCAGCCTGTGCGCGAGTCGCACGAACAGCCGCACCTTTACGTGAGTTTAAAATACGGAATTGAATACCACCTTTGTCGGCAGCCAATGCCATAGCACCGCCAAGCGCATCAATTTCACGTACTAAATGTGATTTACCAATACCACCAATGGCTGGGTTACAGCTCATCTGCCCTAAAGTCTCAATATTATGAGTTAAGAGTAAAGTCTGTCGACCCATACGTGCCGCAGCAAGAGCTGCCTCAGTACCCGCGTGACCGCCGCCGATAACAATGACATCGTAAACTTTAGGATAATGCATAGTGGTAAGGAGATTAAAAAAGAATGACGGAAGATTATAGCAAAAATTCACCGATAAGTTGACTGATTAACTCGATTTTATTGTTATTGACTACCGTTTTATGCCTATATATTTCTTTATGAACATACATACTTTGCAAATTCCACATAAAAATATACATTTCTCAAGCAAATGTTACTCGAAGATAGTTGTTTTATTCTGATGATTTTTTATTCTGTTATAGATCCCATGAGAATCATAAGGACTATAAGTATGAATAAGAATATTTTGCTATCCACGGTTTTATGCGGTTTATGTTTATCACCACTTGCTGCCTCAGCCAACGATAAAGTTGATAAAGTGTATGATGCACAGCGATATCAACAAGTCTGTAAAGGTAAAAGCCAAGGCGCTCAAGTATCATTTGCCTATCGCGGTATTATCTGGAATGGTACCTGCGAACCACAATTTTTTAGTTCTTCCAAAAATGCAAATCTTCATGGCGAAGAAGCCGAATTATTAAGCACATGTAGTGCAGATGCAAAAGCCACCACTGCAACGATTAATGGACAAGAAATTAAAGGAAAATGTGCTTTAGGGTTCACTCCTCCTCGTCCTAAATAAACAGTTGTCGATAAAAATATCGACCAATTAACAGATCAAAAATAAAGCGGGTAAAACATCAGTTTTTACTCGCTTTTATTTATTGCTTATTTATTAAACTGAGATAAACTCAAAAATACTATAAGGATAAAAATATCAGGAAATTCCATGGATTCGGGATTATTTGCATTTTTTCTACCCATCGCTTTAGCCATTATGATGATGGGTTTGGGGCTTGAACTTTCTGTCAAAGACTTTTTACGCGTTGGACGCTATCCAAAAGTTATTTTCATCGCTTTATTTACTCAGCTTATTTTACTGACCAGTATTGCTTTTTTCCTGTGTAAGTTGCTTGAGTTACCCCCTTTACTCGCGGTCGGGCTCATGTTGCTTGCGGCTTCACCCGGCGGCCCCACTGCTAACCTTTTTAGCTACCTATATAAAGGTGACGTTGCATTAAACATTAGCTTAACAGCCATCAACTCAGTTGTTTCGTGCTTTACATTGCCTTTTATCGTCAACCTATCCATTTTGCATTTTGTTGGTGAAAGCACTAGCATTGGTATGCCTATCGACAAGATCACCCATGTATTTCTGATTATTTTGATACCGGTATGTTTCGGTATGTTTATTCGCAACTCCTTTCCGACCATTGCGTATCACATCAACAAACCGATGCGAATGTTGTCTATTTTCTTATTAATTCTTATCTTTACACTCGCAGTTTTGCGTGAACAATCCAACATTATTACGTATTTTGCCAGCGTCGGCATTGCAACCTGTTTACTCTGTTTCAGTGGCTTATTTTTGGGTTACCTAATTCCATTCCTCGCGGGCGTGCCGGAAAAACAGGCACGTGCGTGTACTTTTGAAATTGGCATTCATAACACTAGTATCGCCCTAACCATCGCACTGAGTGTGCTTGAAAACACCACAGTGGCGATACCTGCCGGTGTTTATTCTATTTTTATGTATTTATTGGCGACCTTATTTGGTTTTATTTTGACGCGCCGTGGCAGTCACCTGATTCAACAAGTGAAAACCTAAACTATTTTTTCTAACGCAATCACCATAAGGACTTTGGTGAAAAACCATTAAATATGCTCAAGGAGAATAAATAATATGGATTCTGAAATTATTACAGTTCTTTTGCCATTAGCACTGGCCTTTATTATGATCGGGCTTGGGCTAGAACTTACCCCCAAAGATTTCGCACGTGTCACCAAGCACCCTAAAGCCGTGTTGATTGCATTATTTTGCCAGCTCGTGTTGCTTGTCGGCATTGCCTTTTTATTATGTAAACTGCTGGCTTTACCACCACTGCTTGCAGTTGGCTTGATGCTACTTGCAGCCTCACCCGGTGGTAGTACAGCGAACTTATTTAGCTATCTATTTAAAGGTGACTTGGCTTTAAATATTACCCTGACCGCCATCAACTCAGTCATTGCAGCATTAACCCTTCCATTGATCGTGAATTTTTCGATCATGCACTTCATGCAAGAAGGCCAACAAATCAGCCTACAATTTGGAAAAATCCTCCAAGTTTTCGGCATCATTATCATCCCAGTCTGTATAGGTATGCTGCTTCGTCACTATGCACCTAAACTGACTGAGAAACTGCATAAACCACTCCGCATCTTTGCTGTAGTCTTTCTCATCTTAATTATTATCGGTGCTATTTACTCTGAACGACATAATATTGCGGCTTATCTAACTCAAGTTGGCTTAGCAACGGTTCTATTCTGTATTTTCAGCTTATGCATTGGTTATTTTGTTCCGCGACTGTTCGGCATCAATAGTGCTCAGGCACGTGCATGTGCATTTGAAATCGGGATTCATAACAGCACATTAGCCATGACCATCGCCTTAACAGTGATGGCAAGCTCGGCCGTTGCAATGCCTGCGGCGGTTTATTCAATCTTTATGTATATCTTTGCCGCTGTATTTGGCTTCCTAATTACACGTTTTGCACCGATTTCGACAACAGCTTCCGAAACAATTAAAAGTTAAGTCGCTGAAAACTTAAAAGGATGCCACGTGCATCCTTTTATTTTTTGTCAATTTTGATAATCGCTAGCTGCATGTTGCCGAGTTCCGTTACAATAGCTTTTTATAAAACTCATTTAGGTTATGTCCGTGAAGTGGTTACAAATTCATATTACTGTTGAAAAAGCTCAAGTTGATTACACTGAAACGCTGCTCAGTTCTTTAGGTGCAGTCAGTGTCACGCTAGATGATGCAGAAAATCAGGATTTACTTGAACCACTTCCAGGTGAAACACCACTTTGGAATAAAGTGATCGTTACTGGTATCTATGCACAAGAAGATGATGAAGAAATTGATGTTGCTGCATTAAAAACATTTATTAAAGCTCAACTTCCTGAAGCACTAATGCGTAGCGAATTCATTGAAGACCAAGAATGGGAACGCACATGGATGGATGCTTACGAGCCTATTAAAATTGGTGAAAAATACTGGATCGTACCAGAATGGATGGAAGCACCAGAAGCAGACGCCGTAAACATCAAACTAGACCCAGGTCTGGCATTTGGTACTGGTAACCATGCATCAACATTCTTATGCCTACAATGGTTAGGTAAAGTTGATCTTAAGGATAAAATCGTAATCGACTACGGTTGTGGTTCTGGTATTTTAGGTGTTGCCGCTTTACTTTTGGGTGCCAAAAAAGTTTATGCCACTGATATTGACCCACAAGCCGTTTTAGCAACACAACAAAATGCAGAATTGAATGGTGTACTGGAAAATCTGTATGTAGGCCTACCTGAAGAGTTCAACCAAGAGCTCGCTGGACAAAAAGCCGATGTGTTTGTTGCTAATATTCTTGCAGGCCCTCTAATGGCCTTGGCTGCAGAATTCTCAACTTTAATTAAATCTGAGGGCGAGTTCGCACTTGCAGGTGTAATTGAAGAGCAAGTTTCTGATGTTTCTAGTGTTTATTCTGAATTTTTTGATATATTAGACGTAGAAAAACGTGACGAAACATGGTGCCGAATTTCGGGTAAACGCCAACAGTATTAAAATTTAAAATGTGTACTTATGAGCGACAAATTAACTAACTGCCCAACTTGTTTTACAACATATAAAGTAACTGTTCCGCAGCTTACTGTCGCTCAGGGCATGGTTTGTTGCCCAAAGTGCTCTACATCTTTTAATTCACTGTCTCATTTGGTGGTAGATAAAGCGTTGTCTTTTTCTACCCCTGAGCAAGAAAATGCACCTCAAAAAAACTCCAATACTATTATTAATGTCAGCGAATTTAATAATACGCTTACACCAGTGACTGTTGAAGAAACACCAACCCACCATTTATTAAAACTATTTGATCAAAAAGTCGAAAACTCTAATATCGATCTAAAAACTTATTTAAATAACTTAAATTATTTCAGCACCGAACCGATCGGCAACCTTCCTGCTGTAAATTGGGCAGAACAGGCTGAAAAGGATAAAAAACGTACCCCACTGAACTATTTTATGTGGTTCTGTATTAATGTCTTCTTATTTGGTGCACTTATATTCCAGTTTTTCTGGTTCAATCCTCAATATTTAAAAAACAGCCCAGTAATGGGTGCTGCATTCACAGCAGTGTGTGATGTCTTTAATTGTTCACGTCTCGAAGAACACTACAGTTTAATTAGTACCAAAAAAGTCAAAATTCGTAGCATTGGAAATAATGAAACACGTTTTACTGGTGAAATGATCAATTTTCATGACCGTAGCCTTGCCTTACCCAATATGAAAATTTCACTAAAAGAAAATGGTACTGAAATAGCAAACTATACGCTTTTACCTGAAGAGTATTTGGACGAAAGTCTGCATGGCATCCAACGGATCCCAAAAAGTAGTCCTTTTAAATTCCAATTTAGCCTACCAATTGCACGCAAAAGCTTCGATAATTATTCAATTGAGTTGATTCGCCCCTAATATTGAAAAAAACTATTAAAAAAGTAAAAAAAACATAAAAAAAATGCAGTTTTCTTGCTCACTTTTTCCTAGACAATGGTATGATACGCGCCACGAAAGCTTTGTGCTGCAAACTCCTCGCTAATTTTTCACAACAAATACAATCCCAACCGTGCGCTTTAATATTTATTGCGTATTGAGTAGATTTTTTGTTTGTTTTTTAGGCTGTAACAATTATTAATCTATTGTTACGCTTATTTTTCGAACAATTTTGCGAGTTGTGTCAAGCTACAAGTAATGTACAAGTTTTAGAACTCCGCATTAGGAACTAAAACGGAGTTCATTCAAGTTTATAGACCACTTTTAACAAATCACTTTACCCAAGTGATATTTGATTTTTCGGATTAATTCGCATGAATAGCAAATCTCCTATTTTTACTGCACAATCTGATGTCGCTCTTCGTATTCACGTAGATCGCGCAGTTCGCCATTACTTTGCACAATTGCAAGGCGAGCAACCATCTCAGGTATACGATATGGTGCTGGCGGAAATGGAGAAGCCTCTTCTATCTGTAGTTCTTGAATATACACGTGGTAATCAAACCCGTGCTGCTGAGATTCTCGGCTTAAACCGTGGTACTTTACGTAAAAAGTTGAAAGCTCACGGTTTAATGAGTGAATAAATGATAAAATGCTTGCGGCTTCCGCAGGCATTTTTTTTAACCTGCATTTTGCTAATTTTGTTTTAATCTGTTCCTTGAAAACTGTGACGAAGATCATGACTATTAAACGCGCTTTAATCTCTGTGTCTGACAAGACTGGAATTGTTGAATTTGCACAAGAACTTGCTGCTCTAGGGGTAGAAATTTTATCTACTGGCGGAACATACAAATTGTTGAAAGACAATAATGTTGCCGTAGTTGAAGTTTCAGAGCACACAGGTTTCCCAGAGATGATGGACGGCCGTGTAAAAACGCTACATCCGAAAATTCATGGTGGTATCTTAGCTCGTCGCGGTCTAGACGAAGCTGTGATGGCTGAACACAACATCGATGCAATCGATCTTGTAGTTGTTAACCTTTATCCGTTTGCTGCAACTGTTGCAAAACCAAACTGTTCACTTGCTGATGCGATTGAAAACATCGATATCGGTGGTCCGACTATGGTTCGTGCTGCTGCGAAAAACCATGCTTCTGTTGGTATCGTGGTAAATGCTGCTGACTATGCAACTGTCGTTGCTGAGCTTAAAGCTGAAGGTTCACTTTCACATGCAACTCGTTTTGACCTTGCGGTTAAAGCATTTGAACATACTGCTCAATACGACGGTATGATCGCTTCTTACTTAGGCGCTCGCGTAGGTAAGGAAGAAGGTCAAGCAGATAAATTTGCGCGTACTTTCAATACTCAATTGAACAAAGTTCAAGACTTACGTTACGGTGAAAACCCGCATCAATCTGCTGCTTTCTATGTAGAAGACACAGCGACTGAAGCTTCAGTTTCAACTGCGAAACAGCTTCAAGGTAAAGAACTATCTTATAACAACATCGCAGACACTGACGCAGCACTTGAATGTGTTAAATCATTCGCTAAACCTGCTTGTGTAATCGTTAAACACGCAAACCCATGTGGCGTAGCAGTATCTTTAGACGGCATCCAAGCGGCTTATGACCTTGCTTATGCAACTGACCCTGAATCTGCATTCGGCGGCATCATTGCATTTAACCGCGAATTAGATGTTGCAACTGCGCAAGCCATTGTTGACCGTCAATTTGTTGAAGTGATCATTGCTCCAAGCGTTGCTGAAGGCGTGCTTGAAGTTACTGGCGCGAAGAAAAACGTACGTGTACTCGTATGCGGCGAGCTTCCTGCAATTACTGAACGTAAAGCTCAGTTAGATTACAAACGTGTGAATGGCGGTTTGTTGGTTCAAGACCAAGACTTAGGCATGATCACGAAAGATGACCTTAAAGTTGTGACTAAACGTGCACCAACTGAAGCAGAAATTGATGACTTGATCTTTGCTTGGAAAGTTGCGAAATACGTTAAATCTAACGCGATTGTTTATGCGAAAGGCCGTCAAACGATTGGTGTTGGCGCAGGTCAAATGAGCCGCGTTAACTCTGCTCGTATTGCTGCAATCAAAGCTGAACATGCTGGTTTAGTGGTTGAAGGTGCGGTAATGGCATCTGACGCATTCTTCCCATTCCGTGATGGCATTGATAACGCTGCAAAAGCGGGCATCAAATGCATTATCCAACCGGGTGGTTCTATGCGTGATGAAGAAACGATTGCTGCAGCTGATGAAGCTGGTATTGCAATGGTCTTCACTGGCATGCGTCATTTCCGTCACTAAGTTGGCAACTTGATCATGACAATTAAGCACAGTCTTTTGCTTAATACACTAGATTTCTAATCTTGCATAAAGTCCTCTCCTGCTTTCAGGTTGAGGACTTTATGTCATTTTCGATTCATGGAGTATGAACCGATGAATATTTTAGTTTTGGGTAATGGCGGTCGTGAACATGCATTGGCATGGAAAATCGCACAAGATGACAAAGTTGCAAAAGTATTTGTAGCACCGGGCAATGCGGGTTCTGCAACTGAAAATAAATGCGAAAATGTTGCCTTAAATATTTTAGACAACGCTGCGATCATCGACTTTGCTAAAAACAATGCGGTGGATTTAATCGTGGTTGGCCCTGAAGCACCGCTTGTAAATGGTGTTGTGGATGCTTGCCGTGAAGCGGGTGTAAAAATTTGGGGCCCAACTCAATTTGCTGCACAGCTTGAAGGCTCTAAAGCATTTGCGAAGCACTTCTTAAAACGCCATAACATCCCAACTGCTTTCTATGATGTATTTACAGAAGTAGATGCTGCAAAAGCATTTGTTGAAAAAAATGGTGCGCCGATTGTAATCAAGGCTGACGGTCTTGCTGCGGGTAAAGGCGTAATTGTTGCCATGACCAATCAAGAAGCATTTGATGCGATTGATGACATGCTGGCTGGCAACAAATTTGGCGATGCCGGCTCACGTGTGGTGATCGAAGAATTCCTTGCGGGTGAAGAAGCGTCTTTCATTTGTATGATTGATGGCGACAACATCTTGCCGATGGCGACTTCACAAGATCATAAACGTATCTTTGAAGGTGACCAAGGTCCAAACACTGGCGGTATGGGTGCTTACTCTCCTGCGCCTGTTGTGACTGCTGACGTATTTGAAAAAACCATGAATGAAGTGATGCGTCCTACGGTTGAAGGTATGAAAAAAGACGGTCATGTTTATACGGGTTTCTTATACGCAGGCTTAATGATTGATGAACAAGGTCAACCAAAAGTGATCGAGTTCAACTGTCGTTTTGGCGACCCTGAAACTCAACCAATTATGATGCGTTTAAAATCATCTTTAGTTGATTTGGTTGAAGCTGGTATCGCTGGTAACTTACCTGCGGAAGCTGAATGGGATGAGCGCAAGACTGTAGGTATCGTACTTGCATCTAAAGGCTACCCAGAAACTTCTAGCAATGGTGATGTGATTTCTGGTTTAGACACAGAAATGGCTGATGCAAAAGTATTCCATGCAGGTACAAAAGCGCTTGAGAATGGTGACATTGTGACTGCTGGTGGTCGTGTACTTTGTGTGACTGCGCTAGGCAACACCATTGGCGAAGCGCAAGCGAAAGCTTTAGAGCTGTGCCAAAAAGTAACGTTTGACGGCGTTCAATACCGTAAAGATATTGGCTACCGCGCAATTGCACGTGAAAATGCTTAATCATTCATTTGATTAAGTAAAAACCCCGCTAAGTGCGGGGTTTTTAACACTTAAACTAAATTAAATTTTTTCAAATAACTCTGTAGCAATTTTTCGCGCTAAATTATCCTTATCATCCGATATTTCAGCTAAGTTTATAACATACTGAATTGCTTCACGGCCTGCTATTTCCAATGGCCCATAATCATCGTATTCTTCTCCTGTATATGCATTATAAGCTTTCAAATCATCTTGGGTAAAATCAGTTCCACACATTTGAGCCAAGTAAATATAGAGCCATGCTTCCCCACTATTTTTAAATAATTTTTGGTAAAGAAAATACTCAATAGCTTCTAAATTACCTTGATTACACAAATAGAGAACTTGGTTATAAACTGTCTCAGAATCTGCATCAAAGTTGATTTCATTAAGACTTAATGGACTGTCTTTGATATATGATTCAAACTGTTCAGCTTGTTTTATATATTCCTCATACTTTTCTTTATTTTTTTTAGTTTGATCAGAACTAATATATTTTTGTTTATCATTATCCCAATAGCTACCAAAATTTGAACCCCTACCATAAGGGGCTATTTGATTTGCTAAATAACGATAATAACCACCTAAAACAGCGTAAGCATCAGGATTTTTACGGTCTTTAGCATAAGATAATATTTTTTCTAAATTATCTCCTATTGATTCAAAATCTAACTCATCTGAATCAAAGTAATTATCATCAATTTCGCTAAGAACTTCAAATGTTTGAACTAGACCATTATTAAAATCAACATAACTCAAAGAGTTTCGTATGTCCCTAAAGTTTATCACTTCGATATTGAACCATAAAAGTTCTCGATAAATAGTTTTAGCAATCGATAAATATAAAGCCTCTTCAGCATCTAATTTCAATAAAGCCTGAAGTTTTACAATAATTTTTTTAATATTTTCTAAAAATTCACGACCTTCATAATCATCCCAATGAAGATCATCTTCATTAAAATTTGAATAATCTATTTTAGGCGGATTTTTAAGTATTTCTAGTGTTAAAGCACTCATCAATTCATGCTGATAATATTCTTCGGAATCATCATATTCAGCATCAAGTAAAAGATTCTGAGCAACTAAGGAATTATAAGTTTTATAACCTAGATCCAAAGCAATTAGTTCATAAATATGTGAACGACTAATTTTTACAGAATGTTGATCTTGAATTTTTTTAGATAATTGAAATGCGAATTCTTGAATAGACATAATTTTCCCTACTGCCAACTCTAAACTCTTTATACAAAGAATCTTTGGTGTCATAAGACTTTTAGCAACGCATGTTTAAATGCTAAGAACCAAACGAGTTGATACTTAAGAAAATTAAATTTCGGTATGACTTAAAACTAAGACATTAAATTTTTGAATCCTTTTTCTACTCATGCGTAAGTACGGTAGGCGACCTTAAACCAATACTATCCAATCTCATATTTCTTTGCAATCATATTTCTAAGGAATCATAAATTTTAATATCACCTAAAATAAAACCTGCTAAATTTTTCTATAATTAAAATTCAATCCTAATTTATGACAAATTTGATCCAAACCCCTCGCCTCATTCTCCGCCAATGGCAAGACTCCGACACTGCTCCATTCATCCACATGTGTGCAGATGATGAGGTCATGCGTTATTTCCTCAAAAAGCTCAATGCTGAGGAAGCCACTGCATTTCTGCAACGCTTAAAAGATGCTATCGAAACACGTGGTTGGGGCTTATACGCTGTAGAGCTAAAAGCCACAGGTGAATTTATTGGCTTTATCGGTTTACACATACACCCGTCCGAATTTGAAATAGCCGATGCCCCTGAAATTGGTTGGCGCTTACTGCCGCAATATTGGCATCAAGGTTATGCCACCGAAGGTGCAAAAGCTGTACTTAAACATGCTTTTCGAAACTTAAGATTAGATAAAGTTATTTCCTTTACAGCAAGTTTGAACACACCATCAGAACATGTCATGCAACGCATTGGTATGCAAAAAGTCCGTGAATTTAATCATCCGCATGTACCAGCGGATCATCCATTAAACCGTCATGTACTCTATGAAATTCAGCGCAGTGATTATTTGCACATCCCCTTTTGCTAATTCAATAATTATTCACGGCAAAACTAAAGTACATTAACTCTGCCAAACAGTGGTTATAGGTGATGTTAAATACTTTAATTTTAGTTACCGCAGGATTTCGTATAAGACAGCAAAATCATTCATGTAATCATATAAAAAACCCCGCTAAGTGCGGGGTTAAGAAAAAATATCAATATCGATCACTAGCAATTAAAACATCTTGATGTGTAAGCTGAAGCAACTCCAACCTGTTTAAGCATGCTTAATCAAAATGTCATACATAATCAACGACATCAGTACATTGCACTTTAAAAATAGAATCTTGTGGAACAATAAAGCTTTCGCCAAAAGTATATTGAAAAAACTCGCCCTGCTCCCCAATTTGCACAACACTACCCCGATGTGATTTCAACACGTTCTTTCACATGCACCTCAAACGTCATAGGTTGTTCTGATATCAAAAATACACCTATAGTTTTTTGGCTACCATCTTCCATTTTTAAAACATGGCTCACCGATCTACCGCGATAATGAACCGTAGGCTTTTTACAACTGAGACGAAATCAAACTGATTTGACATAGTGTGCCTCACATAGCAATTTATTATGATTAATTATTAAGCAGTTTATATTAAACAATATAGTGGATTCAATCTTCCTCAGATTTAGATCTAAAATTTTGAAAAACCATGAATCAGAGTTGAACTTCAAATATATCAATAAAGATTTCAACTCAGCTTAGATTGAGGCTCTTCGTTATTTTCACATATGAATGTTACAAATTTTGTGTATGACAGGACTTATTTCATTTTTATCATTTTTTCAGCAATACATTTTAAAATTTGTTATATAGACCTAAACATATACAAATGACGTACTTAAATAGTTTAATTATAAATAATATATTGTTTTTACTTATTAAATTATTTAATTAAACATATTCCATTTACATTTTTGGTGCTAAGCATAACTTTTTAAATCACTATATTGAATAATAAAAAATTGATATGATGCCTAGCGAAATATAGAGATTTGCTTTATTAAATCTTTTGTTTACAGCAGCTTGCAATGGCTATCTTTTCCCATTTGGAAATAGACTCAGATCTAATTGTATAAGTCTGTGTAGCATTTTAAATTATTAAGCATCTATCAGCCTGTCTGATAAAAGACTTAAGTAAATCTCTCCATAATATGATTTGTGAATTTATTAATTTTATAAATTTACTCGGGTGAATATATGAAAAAGCTCCTAGGATTAGTTCTCGGTTTATCTGTGGGCCTTTCAGGCTGTGGTAAACAAGAAGCTCCTGCAACTGACGCCGCACAACAAAAAGACACTGCAGAAGTGCAAACTGTTACCATGGCTTCGACTGGTTCAGATGCTGATATTTGGCGCTATATTGCTACGCTTCCTGAAACCAAAGAAGCTGGCATTAAACTTGAAGTGAAAAACTTTACTGACTATGTGTCTATGAACACTGCTGTAGCGAACAAAGAAATTGATGTTAATGCATTCCAGTCATATGCCTATATGGTTGCGTTTAATGACAACAATAAAGATAAAATTGCACCGCTTTCGACAACTTATTTAGAACCAATGGGTATCTATTCAAGCAAAGTCAAAAAACTTGAAGAGTTTAAAACAGGTGCAACCATTGCGATTCCAAATGATGGCGCAAACGAATCACGTGCATTGTTACTACTTCAATCTGCTGGCTTAATCAAACTTAAAGCTGATTTTGACGATGTAAAAGGTACACCTGCTGACGTCACTGAAAATGCGAAGAAAATCGTAATCAAGCCAATCCAAATGGCGACTGCGGTTCGTGTTAAAGACGAAGTTGATGCGATTGTTTTGGGTAATACCCTTGCAATGGAAGGTGGTTTAAACGTACTGAAAGATGCGGTTTACTATGAGCCAATCGATCAAAGTACAAAAATGAACGTGAATATTCTTGCTGTTGCTGCTGACCGTCAAAATGACCCAGTTCTACAAAAAGTGGGCGCGCTTTACCACACTCCAGCAGTTAAAGCTTACATCGATGAACATTTTGGTGGTACTAAAATTGATGTAAACAAACCAACTAGCTACCTCACTGAAGCAAAATAGTAATATAATTTCTTCAAATAAACAGGCAAAGTTTACTTTGCCTGTTTTTTCATTTTTGAACCCTTTTTTGACGCTATGATCCAATTTAAAAATATCTCCAAGCATTTTGAGCTAAAAGGCCAAACCGTTACAGCACTGGATCAGATTAATCTGGACATTCCAGATGGCTGTATTTTCGGTTTAATTGGCTACAGTGGTGCAGGCAAAAGTACCTTAATCCGTTTAATTAATTTGCTAGAACGTCCGAGTGAAGGGCAAATTATTATTCATGATAAAGACTTTACTGCTTTAAATTCGGCAGAGCTGCGTCAAGAAAGAACCAATATTGGCATGATCTTCCAGCACTTCAATTTACTGCAAACCAAAACAGTTGCAGAAAATATTGAAATGCCGCTTAAACTTTTAGGTGTGTCTAAAGCTGAACGCCAAAAACGTTTAGAAGAGTTGCTCGAATTTATTGACCTAAAACATAAGAAAAATGCCTATCCAGATGAGCTCTCTGGTGGCCAAAAACAACGTGTCGGGATTGCCCGTGCGCTAGCCAATCATCCTAAAATTTTACTGTGTGATGAAGCAACATCTGCTCTCGATCCGCAAACTACCAAATCGGTATTGGCGTTATTAAAGAAAATCAATCAAGAACAAGGCATTACTATTGTGATGGTCACCCATGAAATGGATGTGATTGAATCCGTTTGTGATTATGTTGCGGTAATGGAACAAGGGAAAGTCATCGAACATGGCTCAACTTTAGAGATTTTTAGTCAGCCAAAACACAATACAACGAAAAACTTTATTCAAACTGTATTACAGCAACAGCTCCCTGTTAATATTTTAAATAATTTAGAAAATCAAAATCATAACAGTATTTATTGTTTAAAATTCCTCGGCAGTTCGGCACAAGAAACTGTGATTCAGGCGGTAATTAAACAGTTTGATATTAGCCTGAATATTTTGTTTGCCAATATGACTGAAATTAATGGTGCGGTGATTGGACAAATGTTCGTTCAGCTATTAGGTGATACAGCATTGATTCAACAAGCGGTGGCGTTCTTAGAACAACATGGTGTTGAAGTCACTCAAGCAGGAGTTCAGCAATGAGAGATTTAATTGTTCAATGGCTGACTCAAATTACAGCACCCTTTTGGAAAAGTTCTTTGTCTATGGATCAGTTCGTCACTGCCCTACAAGAAACTTTTCACATGGTGTTCTTTGCCATGCTCTTCGGCTGTATTTGGGGTTTTATCCAGGCCGTGATCTTATATGTCTCACGTCCACAAGGCATTTTGCCTAACCGTGTCATCTACCATGGTTTGAACCCGATTGTGAATGCGCTGCGTTCATTGCCATTTATTATCCTCTTGATTGCGGTCATCCCTTTGACCAAAGTCATTGTGGGTACTTCAATTGGGACTTGGGCTGCAATTGTTCCTCTCACAATCTATGTTGGTCCTTACATTGGTCGTCTGATTGAAACTTCGTTGCTTGAAGTGAATGACGGCATCATTGAGTCTGCTCAAGCGATGGGTGCATCTCCGCTGCAAATCATTACTAAATTTGTCCTACCAGAGTCTCGTAGCTCTTTAATTTTAAACTTAACGACTGCAACGATTAGCTTAATTGGTGCAACAGCCATGGCGGGTGCAGTAGGTGCAGGCGGTATCGGTGACCTTGCTATTTCTTATGGTTATCAACGTTTTGATAGTAGCGTGGTGATCATGACCGTGATCGTCTTATTGATCTTGGTGCAAATCGTACAAAGTCTGGGTGACTGGTTATCAAAATTACGCTAGGCCTGCGCAATTCATATCTTTAAGCTCTCTTCGGAGGGCTTTTTTGTTTATAAAACTTAGTTTTAATGCCGTAATTAAACCAAAATTTCTTTAACTCTAAATTATTTTGACGGAAAATTAGCAACACCATAAAATTTAAAATATGACCCTTAATATTAAGTTTCCAAAAACTTGAATTAGTACAAAATATCAAAAGAACAGGATTATTTATTCCACATGCAAACAACACTGCCAGCACAAATTTTCCGCTTAACTTTTTTCACAACTGAGATATTGATCACTTCAGCAGCATCTGCATCCATTGCTGATTATGACTATGTGACAAGTATTAAGGTAAATGATGTTGACTTAGCCTTACCCTTGCCTGCATCAAAAGCAAATGAATTAATCAGCAAAAATCCAGTGAAGCTTAAATATGAATATTCAGAATGTACCGGCAATACTGAATTTCATGTCACATCAAAAGGTAAATTTCTAAAATTTGAAATTTATGCTGAGGACAATCCTCAAGTTAAAAATGATTCATTCTATAAAAATAAAAGCAGCTTCGCCCAACTTGGACAAACCAAAGGGGCTGTTTGGATGGAATGGCATAACTCCATGCAAATACGCGATAAAATTCAAATTGGGTCAAAACATCTGACAAGCCAATATAACTATCAACAATTTGTAAAAGACTTTCCCAAAAGTGCAAAATTAGCCAATCCAAATGAAGTGGCTTATGTGATTTTACTCTCACCGACTCATGCAAAATCCGTGCTGAAAGAGCCGCATAACTATGATTTACCCTATATTGGCAATCTAGCCTTCAACTTTAAAAATGGCAAATTAACTGCCTTTTCAGTGAATCAAGGTATTGCTTGCTAAATGGTGCTTGTCATACAGCGTTTATTGATTAAACAGTGAATTTATAAATCTGCATAAAGCCATGCAATAAACGCAAGTTTGATCTCAGAGCATGCTAAAATCAGCAGCTGTTTTCGCAGGGACTCATCTATGCACTTTGTACATCTTGGTATTTTTACAGAATTTTCCATTACTGAATCTATTGTACGTATACCTGATCTTGTAAAAGCTGCAGCTGCAGATGAAATGCCCGCTCTGGCCATTACTGACCTTTCAAATCTACATGCTGCTGTAAAATTCTATAAAAAGTGCTTAGATAAAGGCATTAAACCCATATTTGGTTCAACCATTCGTTTGAATGATGCTGAACACAAAGCTACTCTTCTAGCGATGACCAATAAAGGTTGGCGCAGTCTAACAGAGTTGGTTTCTGAAGGTTATATTTCAGGTCAACAGCTTGATATTCCTTGCGTAAAAAAAGATTGGATTTTAAATCAACATCAAGACTTGATTGTTTTACTGGGTATGCAAAGTGATGTCGGCAAAATGCTTTGCTCTTCCAACCCGCAAAAAGCTGAACCTCTGTTAGCTGAATGGGTCGAAAAATTTGGCAATCGTGTTTATCTAGCGATTACACGGACTGAGCGCTCGGGTGAAGAAGACTTTATTCACGAAGCAGTAAAACTTGCGAAGAAATTTAACATTGGTGTGGTTGCTCATAACGATGTGCATTTTATACGTAAAGAAGATTTCGAGGCACATGAAGCACGCGTTTGTATTGCCGATGGCTATGTCCTCGGTGACAATCGTCGCCCTAAAAATTACAGTCCTGAACAGTATTTTAAAACTGCCGAGGAAATGACGGAGCTGTTTGCAGACATTCCAACGGCTATAGAAAATACCTATCACATTGCGCGACGGTGTAATGTGTCATTACGTTTAGGCTTCCATGACCTTCCCGATTATCCAATTCCTGAAGGTCATACCATCGATACCTATTTTGAACATTTATCAAAAGAAGGTTTAGAAGAACGTTTAGCACATTTATATCCTGTCGAACAGCGTGGTGACGACTGGCCAGAAATTCGTAAGCCTTATGATGAGCGTTTGGCTTATGAAGTCGGGATTATCCTGACCATGCAATTCCCAGGGTACTTCCTGATTGTCATGGACTTTATTCAATGGTCTAAAGGTAATGGCGTCCCTGTTGGTCCAGGCCGTGGTTCGGGTGCAGGTTCATTGGTTGCCTATAGTTTAAAAATTACCGACCTTGATCCACTGCGTTATGACCTACTTTTCGAACGTTTCTTAAACCCAGAACGTGTATCGATGCCCGACTTTGACGTCGATTTCTGTATTGCAGGTCGTGACCGTGTTATTGACTATGTAGCACGTACCTATGGTCGAGATGCGGTCTCTCAGATTGCAACTTTCGGGACCATGGCAGCAAAAGGTGCGATTCGTGACGTAGCCCGTGTCTTGGGTAAATCTTATGGTTTGGCTGACCGTATTTCTAAAATGATTCCGACCAAGCCTTTAGGTTTAAGTTTGGAAGAATCGATTGAGGCTGAGCCACAGCTCAAAGACATTGTCACCAATCCATCTAACCCAGATAACGACGATGCAGCCGAAATTTGGGAAATGGCACTCAAACTTGAAGGCATTACCCGTAATACAGGTAAACATGCCGGTGGTGTGGTTATTGCACCAACTAAGTTAACTGACTATTCGGCTGTCCTATGTGATGCAGATGGAACTAACCGTGTAGCCCAATTCGATAAAGACGATGTGGAAGCTGCAGGTCTAGTTAAATTCGACTTCTTGGGCTTACGTAACTTAACGGTAATTGAAGATGCCATTAAGCACATTAATGCCCGTCCAGATATCACTACACCTGTCGACATTTCCTTGATTCCTTTGGATGACAAACCTGCCTATGCTGTGTTCGCAGATGCAAACACCACAGCAGTCTTCCAGTTTGAATCCGTCGGCATGAAAAAAATGCTGAAAGAGGCACGTCCAAGTAAGTTCGAAGAAATTATTGCTTTCGTGTCTTTATACCGTCCAGGCCCCATGGATCTGATTCCTGACTTTATTTACCGTATGCATGGTGGCGAGTTTGAATACTTACATCCATTACTAGAAAGTGTCCTTGAACCGACATACGGCATTATGGTGTATCAGGAACAGGTAATGCAAGCAGCGCAGTTCTGTGCTGGCTATAGCTTGGGTGGCGCGGATTTACTTCGTCGTGCCATGGGTAAAAAGAAAGTCGAAGAAATGATTAAGCACCGTCAGATCTTTACTGAAGGTGCTGCAACCAAAGGTATTGATGCAGATACGGCCAACCATATCTTCGACTATATGGAAAAATTCGCAGGCTATGGTTTTAACAAATCCCATGCCGCTGCCTATGCCCTTGTTGCATATCAAACTGCTTGGTTAAAAGCACATTTCCCTGCTGAATTTATGTCAGCGGTAATGACTTCGGAAATGCAGAACACTGACAACGTAGTGTTCTTGATCGATGACTGTCGAATTAACGGTCTTGAAGTTTTACCTCCATCGGTCAATATGTCTTTGTACAACTTCCATGCCAGTGATCCAGAAACGATCGTATACGGTTTAGGTGCGATCAAAGGTGTCGGTGAAGCTGCCATGCAGTCTGTGATTGACTCACGTATCCAAGATGGTCCCTATAAAGACCTGTTCGACTTCTGTCATCGTATTGACCTGAAAAAAATCAATAAACGTACCCTTGAAGCATTGATTCGTAGTGGCGCACTGGATTGTTTAGGTTTAGAACGTGCTGACTTGATGGCACAGCTCCCTGAAGCCGTTCAAGCGGCGGATCAAGCACGCACTAACCGCGAAACAGGCATGATGGACTTGTTTGGCGAAGTGGAAGAAGTTCAGCGTAAACCTGCCAAACCTGTCAAACCGTGGTCAGATGAAGTTCGTCTCAAAGGTGAAAAAGACACACTCGGCCTTTATTTAACAGGTCACCCGATTGATGTGTATCGCCCAGAGTTAAAAGCCTTTATTTCACAGCGTATTAATGAACTTACGCCTACACGTCGCGGTGTCACTACAGTATTTGCAGGCCTAGTCGTCGATGTAGCCAACTTCCCGAACCGTATGATGGTGACACTCGATGATGGTACAGCACGTATTGAAGTGTCTGCGAATCACGAACGTTTTAACCGCTTCAAAGACGTGATTCAAAACGAAAAAGTGGTGGTGATTGAAGGTGAAATTTATGAACGTGAAGGTTTTGACCGCCCTATGGGTCGCTTAACTAAAGCCTTCAGTCTGAACGAAATCCGTCAAAAACGTGCCAATGCGATTCAAATCAAATTAACGCCGGAACATTTTAGTAAAACGCTCTCACGCGACATCCAAAATATTCTACTGCCTTTCTGCAATGTCGATATGTGTACGCATATTCCTGTGCAGTTATATATTGACTATCCATATGCGACGGCTGACATTCATTTGGGCTTAAACTGGAAAGTTGCCCCGCTAGATGAGCTACTGTCTAAGCTGCGTGACTACTTTGGTAAAGAATCTTTGCATGTTGAATATCATGTCAAATCCAAAGCAGCCAAGGCGGTGAGTTATGAACAAGCCTCTATTCCTGCGCAAGTTCCTCCACCGCCAGATGGAATGAGCATGGATGATGCCATGGATTTATACCAAGCAGAAGCCAATCAATTTTCTTAAAGTTTAAACGCTGTTTGAACTGCTTTTTTAAATAAACAAATTGGAAATATCATGAATCAAACTGACAATGCTGCGGTTTCAGCACATCTCTCTCATGTGCGTATTGTCATGGTGAATACAACATTACCCGCAAATATTGGTAGTGCATTACGTGCCATGAAAACCATGGGACTTTCAAAGCTGGTCTTAGTTGCACCTAAGACTTACCCGCATCCAGACATTAATGCCTTGGCTGCCGGAGCTGTCGATTTAATAGATCAAATTGAAATTGTTGAATCATTAGAAGATGCCATTAAAGATTGTCATATTGTCTTTGGTACTAGTGCGCGTAGTCGTACCATCCCATGGCCTTTACTTGACGCTCGCCCTGCTGCCGAAATGTCTCTCAAAGCGGTCTGTGAACAACAGCAAGAAATTGCCGTGGTGTTTGGCCGTGAAGACCGTGGTTTGACCAATGAAGAATTGGCAATGGCCAACTACCACGTCACTATTCCAGTAAATACTGAATATGGCGTCTTAAACGTTGCCCAAGCGATTCAAGTCATTTGCTATGAAATGCGCATGGCCGCCCTTGCACATACTGAGTTAACTGCAAATCCTGATGCCAAGATGCATGTTACCAATGACATCGATATGGAATGGGATGAGCCTTTGGTGACCCATGAAATGATGGAACAGTTCTACCCGCATATTGAAAAAATGCTGGCAGAGATTGAATTTATGGATCCAAAAAATCCAAGATTATTACCTTTACGCTTGCGTCGCTTATTTGGACGTATACAATTAGATCGTATGGAATACCACTTATTACGTGGCATCTTTAGCCGAGTACAGGCTTTAAATAACGGAACATGGAAAAAATCTACAGACAATGAGGATCAATCTAATGCTTAAGCAGCTCAAAGAAGATATACAAGCTGTATTCGCGCGCGATCCTGCTGCACGAAATACGCTCGAAGTCTTAACGACTTATCCAGGAATTCATGCCTTAATCATGCATCGTATGGCACATGAACTTTGGAAAAAAGAGTGTAAAGGCTCAGCTCGTCTATTATCTTCTTTTAGCCGCTTTGCCACAGGCATTGAGATTCATCCGGGTGCGAAAATCGGTCGTCGTTTCTTCATTGACCACGGTATGGGTGTGGTGATTGGTGAAACAGCTGAAATTGGTGATGATGTCACCCTTTACCATGGTGTGACCTTAGGGGGCACAACTTGGAATAAAGGCAAACGTCACCCCACCTTGGAAGATGGCGTAGTGGTTGGCGCTGGTGCAAAGATCTTAGGCCCATTTACGGTAGGTAAAAATGCCAAAGTCGGCTCAAATGCCGTGGTGACTAAAGAAGTTCCTGCGGATACTACCGCTGTAGGTAATCCAGCACGCTTTATCACGAAAGATAAGCCAAAAGATGAAGCTGAAAGCCGTCGTCGCGATTATGCAGAAAGTATTGGTTTCCAACCGTATGCTGCAACACAAGACCAAACTGACCCAATGTTAGAAGGTATGCGTGTGTTGTTAGATCGTATTCAGCACAATGAAAAACGTATGAATAATTTGTGTCAGCGTTTGTCTCTCCTTGACCCAACGTTCAAAAAGCAACAGCTCAATGAACAACCTTTTAGTCAGGAAGAACTTAAAATCATTGAAGATGTGCGCCGCGAATGCGAAGCTCAAAGTAATCAATCTAAAGCTTAACCAAAAGCAATCATAATAAATTGCCTTTAACTTGCATGTTGTTCAGAGTTTTTTTAGACTGACCAACATGCTTTTTTGTATAAAATAAATTAATGGATGAATCATATGACGCTTAAGCCCTTGGCAGTTGCTTGTATTGCTTTAACCCTTGCCGCTTGTGGAAGCGCCCCAACTAAAAATAATGCACCTAAAGATGCCATGATTTTTGTAGAGCCTGAACTGACTCCACCGTTCTACGCACTCAACCCATTCAACTACGATGCGCCACCTCCTTTTGAATTAAATTTACAAAAAGCTGCAGCTCAGCCTGTGACTAAGATGGTGGTAACTAGCCCGACCGACCCATCTAAGCAACTGACACTTGAAGAAAACCGTCTGATTATCCCAATTGTAGACAGCAAAGTACGTTCAATGAAATTTGCTGCTTTAGCGGGTGATAATGAGATCGACATTACTGAAATTGATGATTTCTTACAGCTCGTTGAAGGTAAAGCACGTCACTATCCACCACGTTTTGTTCAACGCCAAGAACGTAAAGGGTTTGAACTTAAACTTAAAGAAGTGACGCAAAAATTAGATACCCTTGCATCTAAAGACAACGCTTCTTTTGATGTTTTAGTACGTGCATTTAAAGCCAGTGTGATGGCACGTAACCTCGACTTAGGTTCTGTATACACCACTAAATCTTTAACTTACGCTCAGCGTATTTTAAAAATCAACCAAGATGATGCTGAAGCAAACTTCTGGTTCGGTTTTGGTTTATCTGAAGGTGGTGGTCAACGTGAAGCGATTCCATACTTAGACAAAGCGATGAAAGCAGGTGTTCAAGAAGCCTATCTTTCTGCAGCAAATAACTATATTGCGATGGAACAAAAAAAGAACGCGATTCAGGTCTTAAAGAACTACAAAGTGAAATACCCACAAGAAGGCGAAGTCGCTGACCGCTTAATTCAAGAAATTGAAAAGCAAGGTCGCTGGAATGTTTGGCAAGTTTTAAATCCACCTAAAGCTGCGTCTTAAATCTGACGATTTAAAAAATTCTTTTGAAAAAGACCGTTCTAACGGTCTTTTTTCATTTAAGGTGAATTGAAAATCCTGACAATTATCGTATGATTTGAAAATATTCAACCCAATGTGCGACCCCTTTATGCAGCTAAATACTAAAACAATACTGCTCCTTGGAATCATGAGTACCAGCGTACTGAGTGGATGTCAGGTCGTCAGTGTCAAAAACCAAAAACTCAACGTTTCTATTGCCAATGAACGTGAAAGTATTATTTCTCGAAACAAACTCAGCGAAGCCAGTTTAAATGTCTTGTCGATGACAGGTCGTGAAGCCAAAGCGTGTATAGAAGACCCGAAAGCCTGTGTTGATGAACTACAACAGATCCCTCAAATTCAAGATGAACAATTATTGTCTACGGCAAGTGAATTATATTTAGCCAAAGCCATCGAATATGAGTCTTCTTCAGCCTGTAAATTAGGTCTTCTCAGTAGCCACAAATCAGAAGAAAAACAAAAAATTGAACAAGACACTTATAACAAATGTTTAGATCAACAGCTGACGCTACTGGATAAAAGTATTCGCTATAGCTACGCCTATATGTTTAAAACCAAACGTGCGCCTGCTGACCGTATTTTTGATAACCGCCAAGTTCAAATCCGAGATTTCTTTAATCAAGGGATTGCTAAACTGGTTAGCAGCTATGCACTACGTTATAAACCGCAAGAAGTCACCCAACAGATCAAAGTCGGACAAACCACCTATCATATTGACTTCAGCCATTACCCAGAACTCAAAAATCGTAAAATTGAACAATTGATGTCAACCTATAACCTCAACTTCTCAGGTTTACGTTCAATTACCCGCCGAGATGGTTTTGGTTCCGAATTCCTTGTGGTTTTACCCGAAGAACATACAGTTGAAACAGGCAAAGCCAAATACATTATCAACCCAATAGATTTTAAATATCCGTCTGGTTCAAACCCTAATATCCATCAAGCGCGCTATTTAGCTGCAACCTTAACAGCGGAACCTGTAAGCACCACAACTTCAGTTGATCAAATTTTAAATCAGCATGAGTTTCAAATTAAGGCTTACGACCCGTACAAATATGAACAGGTCAATATTGCCAATAAAAACTATGCCCTTGCAGCCAATTTTTCTGCACCTTATGGTCTTTGGTTAGCACAAAATAACTTGGGTAAGGCAGCTTATTTATCACTGATTGACCGAGATGAAAAACTGACGATGCCTCATCTCTACATGCTTGAACCATATAATCCTGACAAGAAAGTTATCGTCTTGGTACATGGTCTTGCTAGCAGCCCTGAAGCATGGATTCGTCTGACTAACGATATTATGGGCGATTCAGTGCTACGTGAACATTATCAAGTGTGGCAAGTCTTCTACTCAACCAACATGCCGATTATTGAAAGCCGCTTCCAAATTTATTCCATTTTGACTCAGACCTTTAGCAAAGTAGACGCCAATGCCGCAGCTAAAAAAGATGCTGTTCTAGTCGGTCATAGTATGGGCGGCATTATTGCACGACTACTGGTCAGCCAAGCTGATACCACACAAGCAGCTTTGAAAATGATGAATTCACGTCAATTAAATCAGTACCGAAATATTCCAGTCGTGAAGCAACGTATGGTGATTGAAGATATTCCAAATTTCAGCCGCGCAATTTTTTTAGCTGCACCTCATCGCGGTACAGAATATGCAGATCGCTGGTTTACCAAAGCCGCTCGAAAAATTATTAAACTCCCAGGAGCTTTTTTATCGGCCATGGGTGATGTGTTAACTCAAGAAGAAGACCTGAAAGATTTATTTCGTGAAATTGACCATGGCTTGATCCAAAATGGACCAAGTGACTTAAGTCATCAATCAAAATTTATCGCGCTCACTGAAGATATTCAGCCACGTAAGGGTTTGAAGTTTCATTCAATTATGGGAAATAACACCAACAGTCAAGATAAAAATATTATGACGGATGATATTGTACCATACACTAGTGCTCATCTAGAGGGTGCTGTTTCAGAAAAAATCATTAAAGGGGGTCATTCGATTCAAGAAACCCCTGAAGCTGTACTCGAACTACGCCGTATATTACGTTTGCATTTGATTGAACTTGGCCTCTATAAACCATAAGGCAATACAGCATTTAAATCGATCTACATATTTTAAAACCGATCTCAGGATCGGTTTTTTTTATTTCTGCATTTACTTGAATATGCCATTATTCAGGTAATTACTATATAAGCTTTTTTTTAATTATTTTAAAACTCAAAGGCACTCGTTAAACTTTATATAAACCTTATATTAGAGATAAATTATTGTAAAATAAAGACAAAATATTGTGCGCTTTTCCTAATTATTTCATAAGCATATCGAATTATGAAATTTTAAGGCTTTAAGTCACTTCTTCTGTGAAATTAAGGGTCTAATCATAACTATATAAAATTAAGTATATTTTACGTCAAGTTTATAATTCATTTATCAACCGCTCTACCGCGATGAAGCGGCGAAAAAATTTTGTTTTCGCGGAATCATTATTTTTCTCCTGTATGCTCTGTCATGTACGTGGATTTATCAAGTGATCTCATAACGCAGTTTTGTAGATTCCTCTGTATATTTGGGTAGTGTTTATCATTCTGATTGCATGGGATTTATCTTTTATTCCGCATTAAACCCTTATTTTAATGTTTATACTTGTCTAGGCTCGATGTGCGCTGTTGCGATCATCTTTACTATGATTGGTAATGATCACAATGATGCGCTATTACATGCAGCCATGAAGTATGCCGTGGTCATCATCTATGCCTTTGTAGGTATGCGTTTTTATATTGCCATGGTTGCGGGTTGGTAGAACATGACCCACTGACTGGGCTAGCAAACCGTCGTCAGTTATCTGAAGCATTAGAACAGCAATGGCGTTATGCCCTACGCCATCAACAGCCTTTAAGCATCATGGTGATCGATATCGATTTTTTTGAAAATTAAAATGATCATTTAGGTCATCAGGCGGGTGACATCTGCCTCACACAAATTACTGAGGTTTTGTCTCAAATCACCAATCGAAATGGTGAGTTAGCTGCACACAATGGCAGCGAAGAGTTTTTACTCCTCTTTCCAATGTTAACTGAAGCTGAGATTGAACCTTTGGCAGCCGATTTATTACACCGTATTCAATCACTCGAACTTCCACATCCAGCCAGCCATATTTCCAAATTTGTGACGATTAGCATCGGTACGGCAACAATCATTCCTCTAAATCTTATCAAATTCAAAAATTTATATTGGCTGCCGATCAAGCACTTTACCTTGCAAAAGGCAGCGGTCGAAACCAATATCAATTAGCTGAGGCTGAAGCACAGGTTGATGTTTGAGTCAGTCTATCGCTTTGTAAATGTATCCATTGTTGAATTTACACACAGACTTTTTAGCGTTTATAAATAATATTTTGACTGCTTTTTTTACATGCAGACAAACCTTTTCTGGCATTTTCCTGTCACTTTTTTTGCTAGAATCAGCAACACGATTTGTTAACGTACACCTGTGGTTTTGAACGAAGAGACAATATAAATATAAGGACTTTTTCTAAATCCAATTTTCATCAAAACAGTGTTTTTCGTTTAGCAGCGCACAAATTTTTATTTTAAGGTATTTCGTTTCATGCAAGCTGATAATTCCAAAGTTGACCTTTCAACCCTGACCCCAATGATGCATTAGTATCTTACTATTGATTTTACTATATTTTTTATATCAAATTAGGATTTAGCACACCAAAAGGTATACATAATAAAAAAGCATGCTCCTAAGAGCATGCTTTTCGGTTTAAATCTTCTAAGAGCAACTCTATCATATCATGCTGATGTTTTTCTATACTATCTTCATTCCACTCAGATCCTTTCTTTTTAGCAACCTGCATCATCAACTCTAACTTCAAACTGATTGGCACTTTCTTATGCTCGTCTAGCCAATTGGCTTTTTGAATCGGCATGTCATTGGTGAGTGAAGAATTTTCACTTTGGTTCAATAACCCTAAATTACCTAGACTATCTAAAACTTGTTCAGGTAAAGGCTCACCCACCTTCGGATTCTGCGGATAAAAATGCTCAATCGAATCCTTATAGCTAAAGTAAAACTTAGTATGGCTTCCTTTTTCCTTTTTTAACAAAAGATAATCTAGATAGTTCAAACAAAAATTTGAGATTTTCTGATAAGTCAAATGGGTTTTTATATCTTCTGCAGTGACCACATTGTTACGATCAGATTCGTCGCCATACATAAAATTTTCATAGTCTTCCTTGTCAGCACTTAAGTAACGCTTCTTAATCAAAGTACGCGCCAAATTTTCCACAAATTCAAAATAGGCAATTAAGCTAATTTCTTTGTCACTATGAACTGTGAGCCAATATAAAACGCTTAACAACCAGTTCTTGCGTGAATGTGTCGGATAGGAAACATGAAATGCAGATAGAAGCATCACGAGGTTTCTTTGACCACCTTCTAATGCTAATTCATTTTCTCCCTCCACTTCAGATTGTGAAAAGGTATTCACATAGCTCACATTACCAGAACTATAGTATTTAGGTTTCTTGAGTGACCAACCTTTGTGCTGAGGGCTATTCTCCCGTTTAATGATATATAGATCGAATAAATATCGTGTTTTCAAAAGAAGGTAGATAAAGGCTTTTGCATGACTTGCATCTATAATCGTTTTTTTAAAGCTTTCTAATAAAGTTTTGTCATCAAGTGCAATCTTGCTAGCATCGCTATCTTTCAACTGCGTTTTGACATAAATTTTCAAAACTTGCATCAGGAAGTTTGGATAATCAATGATGCTTGCAAAACGCTCACTCGATTCTTCATTGGGCTTCTGACTCATAGGGACAGGATTAAGCTTTAGAATTCCTTCTAAAGTCAGCTTATCCCCATAAGAGCTATTACCTTCTGTACTTACATCTTTCGATTGCGTTTCGAGAGGTAGGCATGACTTCAATTTTTCGTAGTCTTCGACACACCATTCATGATATGAACTACCAAATATTTGCTTTCTATCAGTGGGGTTAAAACCATAGGCAACATATTTGTACATATCCTGACACGCTGACCAAAGTTGATGAACAATATGACGGTCTTTATCTTCAGCACTTAACAAACTCAGGAAATGAGCCTTAATCACTTCATGCGCTTCTAACTGCTCCCCACGGTTATTCAGTGCATCAAAATAATGTGTCACATCAGCAAGCTCTGGAATGATCGTGCGTAAAATTACAACCTGATCCAATAGATAGTCTGTAAACTCTGCAAGTTTATCTTCTTGGACAATATTGAGGCATTCTTGCTGAATAATGCGATACCCTCTGAGAATAGCGTGATCCCCATGTTGTGCGTTTAATCGATCCAATTCTTGTTCAATAGATTGATCATTCGCAAACTTCCATAATGCGCTTAAAAGAATTGCAGACTTTTCACGGCTTTCAAATTTTAAGCGTATACAATTGAATTGATCTAGCTTGGCATTTTTAAGTTTAGATTTTAAGAATAAAGCTAAAAGATTTAAGGTTGTAAAGCGTTGCTGTCCATCTAGCACTTCAAAATAATGCTCTTTTTTTGCGACCACCAAACTACCGATATAATAGTTTGCAGGACTAGTCAGTGACTTTAGATAAGAGTCGTAGACATCCTGTATCATTGCTTGAATCTGTGGTCTTCCCCAAGCATAGTTCCGTTGATATACAGGAATTTGGTAGTCAACATCTTCGCTCAATAGTTGCAAGATGGTAAATGGCTTTGATTGCTCTATAGACATTATTATTGCTCCGCCATGTATTTCATTTCTCTAAACAGCTTTTTAATGCCTTCAACTTTACTTTTACGACTTTTCTCACTTGTCTCATTTAAACCGATATAAATATCCAAGGAAAAATTAAAGAAATCTTTTGGTCTTAGTGATTGATCCAAACGCTTAAAGAGATTGTGATCCATCACATAGTTCTCAATACTGGACTCGTAAATGCTTGATTGTGTCAATCTCAAACGATATGCCCAAATAAATCCTATTTCCAAAGCACTTGAAAACTCCGCCTCACCAAAGCGATCATAGTAAGCCAATAGAAAAGCATTGAGCACTTTCTGGACATAGCCATCACCTGTTCTGTTCCTACCCGTATACTCATAGCCTTTAGAAGGCTCGGTGCCATTGATGACTAGCCAAATTTTTTTCGATATTGCTGTGGTTAATAATGGCATGACCCAATCACCATAATCTGGTGGATTAAGCAATCCTAAAGCTTTACTTTCATAATGGCTAAACCACTCAAAAAAACGTCGCCCATTGATCATGGTTTGAGTGATTTGAAATGGATAAGCCAAATGTATGTTATCTACCTTGCGGAAGCGATCATTGTTGTACTCATCAACCATACTGTGCAAGATACGATATGATTGGCTCAGTGGAAACTGATCTTCCTGATGCAGTGACAAACCTTTAAAACCTTCCACCTGCTCTTTACCAAAGTAGAATGCCTTTTCCCCTTTAGTCCATTGTCTAATTGGATAGAGAAATTGAGAAAAAATACGATGAACGTCCTTTTCATTTCTCTGTTCCCATTGCTGAACTGCTTGAGCCTTACACGCTACTTCAGCAGGATCAAACTCTCGCAGATGATACGCCTTCAACAAATCATGCGGATGTAAATCTAATCCTCTCGAGTTCTGTGAATCAAAGAATTGAAAAGCCTCTGATAGCTTGCTTAACTCAACAATAACAAACTCACATTTGGTCAGCAGAATATCAATATATTCCTCTAAGGGCTTTGAGCGTGGCTTATCGATGAGCTTTTCAACCACATCATAATTTCGGCGTAAGTTTTCTTGACTCATGCGACACGCAGGAATCTCTAAACTGAACTCAGGAAGAATCAACCTGTTTAATTGACTTTTTCTCGCTTGTAAGGCATGCCAAATTAAATAAAAGGTTAATGTCCGTTGTTGTCCGTCCACAATATTTTTTTTAGCATCAGGTAACTTGTATTGGACAATCTTTCTGAGATGACGCTGATAGCAATCATTATGGTTCTTCGTGCGGATGATCAAAGTAGGCTTGTGTAGAACAATTGTCCCTAGGCGATACTTATAACGATCATCATCACGATTCTTTGCCGTAATACCCGCAACAAAATAATCTAAGTCATCAAACAGCGTTCTGACATGCTTCTCTGTCCACTTATAAGGACGTTGATAATCAGGAATACTTAAAGCTTGTTGGTAAAGTTCTTTTAATGAGATAACTCTCGACTCTAAAGTTACTATGGTCATGTTTTTTCAATCTTAATTTCTAAATGTTCGTCATGCAGATTGCTCAAAATATTCTGATAAATTTGATAATTGTCAGAATCCTTTATGACAAAAACCACCTCATCAATGAACGAATAATCTGGCAAAGTGGACAATACTGTTCCTATGGCTATTTCTGCTGCCAATTGCTTTGGGAAAGCATAAACACCTGTAGAGATGGAGGGGAATGAAACTTTTTTAGCTCGTACTTCATTTGCTTTGATCAAAGCATTTGAATATGTACTACACAGCAAATCTGCTTCATTATGATCACCATTCAACCATCTTGGTCCAACGGCATGAATAATATATTGTGCCGGCAAGTCACCTGCGATCGTTACCTCTGCCTGTCCCGTAGGACATCCACCTTTTAGCTTGTTTAACTCTATACAGGCTTGCTTCATCAGTAGTCCTGCTTTCTTATGGATTACGTAATCTAAACCACCTCCACCTAGTAGCGACTTATTCGCAGAGTTCACAATAGCATCCACGGCAAGCTTAGTGATATCCTCTTGTACTAACAGTATTTTTTTTCGTTTATTCATTTATATTGCTTTCAAGTATATTTTCATGAAAAGTAAATTCTTAATAAATAAAAACAAAATCATATGCCCACATAAAACTTTTCAATCAACTTGCGTGTCTTGACCAGCAAATTGCTAAACACGTTCTCCCGTTCAAACAGCTTAACCTTATAGTTTGGTAAGTCCTTCAACTCTTCTTTACGTGGTAGGCGTTTGGTGAACTCGTAATGCTCCAGAACCTGCTTCATCGCTTCTGGTTTCAGATTTTCTTCTTTGCAGAGATGCTGATAGGCCTGTTCTTTTTCAGCATCCCAAAATGCAGCAAAAGCCGTTTGAACGCTCTGTCCATTGATCATCTTCGGTATGTTTTCTTCAATGAATTTTTGAATGAGGTCTTGCTTATCGTGCAAGCTAATATCACTACTGATTAAATCGTAAATTTGCGCTTGGTACTTCTGACGCTTGTCCTCTGAGTCCGTATCAACAACAAGCTGTAGCAGATTAATAATATAACCAACATTAATGCGGTCACTGTGCAGTAAATCCAGTTGAAAATCGACATCATCCAGCACCGATACTTTTTCTTTCTTGGTGGTCTTTCTAACGGCACGACATAAGTCAGCATACTTAGAGGCGAAGTTCGCGAAGTGCTGCTTATCCAGTTGTGTTTGGTCTTGATCGTACTCAATAAAAGTTTGTAATTGCGCGTTGTAGCGCATCACTTCACGGAAAGCTTTAATAAATTCCAGTTGCTGTTCTTCTGTAACAAGATCATCGACTGATTGGTAATTGGGCGTTAAGGCAAACAATTTGCTCACCGCTGCTTGGTAATCCTGTTCGATTTCCGCATAGCTTGGAACAAGGACGATCTTAGTCGTTTCTTTATTGGAAAATAGTGCCAGCGCTTCATCCGTTGCACGTTTTAGGTTGCGGAAACAGATGATATTGCCAAATGGTTTTTTATCGTTGTAGACGCGATTGGTACGTGAGAATGCTTGAATCAAGCCATGATATTTTAGGTTTTTATCGACATACAAGGTATTTAGCGGCTTAGAGTCAAAGCCCGTGAGGAACATATTGACCACGATTAGAATATCAATCTGTCTGTTTTTTACGCGCTGTGCAATGTCGCGGTAGTACGCATAAAATTGATCGCCAGAATTGTAGTTAGTTTTGAACTGTCGGTTGTAATTGGCAATGTAACGATCCAGCTTATCCCGACTGGATGAGTTGACCTGACTTGGAATATCTGCGGCTTCTTCGTGAATCAAGCCATTTAAGTCATCAGTCGGTACAGCCTCATTTGCCGCATAGGAAAAAATGGTTGCAATAGTCAACGGTTTAAATATCCGACCTTGTGCTTCATCTTCAATTTGCTTTTCAGCCTGCACTTTTTCAAAAAGGTCGTAATATTGGGTCAGTGTTTCGACCGAACTGACACAGAACATTGCGGTAAATTCACGATTACGGGTTTTGGTATCGTGAATATTGACAATGTAGCGGGCAATCATTTCAAGGCGTTGCGGATTGTCATACAGTTCTTTGGTATCGATGCCTTCTACATCTTCCTCATAACTTTCATTGGTCGCCATGCCTTTGGCGGTGTATTTGCCCCGATAATCAATCTGAAACTGCAAGACGTTACGGTCACGGATGGCATCCACAATCACGTATTTATGCAAACATTCATTAAACAGGTAGTCTGTGGTGAGTTTTAAACCTGCTTTGCTTTGGCTATTCTTTTCAAAAATAGGCGTACCGGTAAAACCAAACATTTGTGCATTGCTGAAAAATTTTTTGATGTTCTGATGGGTCTCACCAAATTGACTGCGATGACATTCATCAAAAATAAAGACCACTTTTTTATTTTTAAGATAATCAATCGATTCTAAATAACGGTCGGTGCTGATGGCCCGATTGAGTTTTTGAATGGTGGTCACAATCAGTTTGTCATGCCGTTGATCGAGCTGTTTTACCAAGGTCGATGTGTTATCTGTGCTGTCGACGCTGTCGGCTTTAAAGGCATTAAATTCGCGTGAGGTTTGCGTATCGAGGTCGTTACGATCCACCACAAACAGGACTTTTTCCACATCAGGCATTTGCATGATGATCTGACTGGCTTTAAATGAGGTCAGGGTTTTGCCTGAACCAGTAGTGTGCCAGATATAGCCGTTCTGATCGGAGTTTTGCACATGCTCCACAATTTTCTGTACCGCATAAATCTGATAGGGACGCAGCACCATCAGGCTTTTGGTGGTTTCTAGCAGCACCATGTACTGGGTCAACATTTGGGTCAGATGCTGCTGATTGAAAAATGCATCGGCAAAGTCGACAATTTCATTGATATGTTTATTGGCAACATCTGCCCAAGGAAAGGCAAACTCAATTCCAGTCGTACCATTTGAGTAATAGCGAGTATTTGCACCGTTACTAATGACAAAAAGCTGGATAAAACCAAACAGGCCTTGTCCAGCCCAATAGGCTTCACGGGTATAACGCTGGGTCTGGTTAAAGGCTTCGGCAATTTCCATGCCGCGCTTTTTCAGCTCGATCTGAACCAGTGGCAAACCATTGACCAGTAAAGTCACATCAAAACGGCTGGTACGGCCGTTATAGTCACGGTGATCGATGGTGATTTGATTAGTCACCTGATAGATGTTTTTGCTTGGATCATCGGACAGGAAAAAGATGTGTTTGCTTGTACCATCATCAAATTTAACTGGGAACAGATCACGCAGGTTCTTGGCCCGTTCAAATATCGTTCCGGTATTCAGATGACTAATGACCTGCTTCCACTCGGTTTCTGACAGTGGTGCAACGCTATTGGCACTTTCAATTTGAGTTTTAAGGTTAGACAGTAGTTGGCTTTCGTCCTTGAGCATCACTGAGGCATAACCCATTTGCTTGAGCTGGCTAATCAATTCATTTTCAAGTTGGTATTCGCTTTGTGTGCTCATTTTTATCTCAAGGCTTTAGTGCTTAAATTATTTCCATTCGTGCTCTACACGCTGTAGCAACTTTTGTAAGAAGACGACTTGAGCTGTAATGCTTTCAAGATCGAAAGTTGCAAACTCCCATCTCAAATACCAAAATTTTTTATTTTGCTCATATTTCCCTTCAACCAAAGGATTGATGTGTGCTGAATTAGCAGGAGACTTTCACTTGGGAGATTCTAGGCAGCTAACCGATAAAAGTCTTCTGCCATTTGATTTGGTGTCTTAAAATCCAAGCCTTTTTGAATTCTTCGCTGATTATAA
>NZ_VOYA01000017.1:0-61408 GCF_013420465.1 Acinetobacter sp. YH01005
CATGAAATACGGTATTCTGATGTGACAAAACCTGAATCCTGGTCGTTAAAGTGTTTGTTTGCACTCATATTTTAACTGTTAGGACTCAGGTTTTTTTATTTAAAGCAAACTATGGGACAGCAGTGGCATCAAATGGCCCTTTTTAAACATGAATTTTTCACTTGGAACGTACTTAATATGCGTATTTCAGGTCGGTATAATCTGTTAATGATTTTTGAATATGAGCTTGGATAAATTCATTAATATCTTCAGGTGTCATTGCTGCACCTTGTTTGGTAATCACATGCTCAAACGGCGCTTGATCTTGCGCAATGATGCGATAAACAAAGTTAGTGATCACTTGATAGCCTGCTTCTTGCTTTTGAATGCAAGTGACATAGAAATAGGCATGCTCAAAGTTTAAGTCAGTATGCGAAAAAATAAATTGTTCAAATAATTTTGCATTTTGACCGACATCTAAGCCTTTTAAATCGTCCACGATACTCGGGTCGAATTTCATGCCATATTTTGCTGAAATGGGTTGACCATCGACCAGTAGGTTAACCATGCCATCCTCAGTTGGAGTCACTGTAATATTGCTAAAGTCAGACATGTATCAATCCAATGTTTTTAAAGAATGCCCCAAGTATCGGCAAATTTGCTAAAAACTCAAGTCGACTTTCGCGTGGACACTGCAAAATCAGTCGGTTGATGATGTCTCGTAGGCATTCGATACATAAAAAAAGGAAGCTCGCGCTTCCTTTTTTAAATCGGCTTTGCGGCCTATTCATCTTGAGCATCAATGCTGGCACCGGTTAAATGCAAGCTGTCATCACCCATCAAATATAAATACGCAGGCATGATGCTTTCAGGCGTAGGCAAAGTTTTTGGATCTTCGTCTGGATAAGCTTTTGCACGCATGGCAGTACGTGTCGCACCGGGGTTAATACAGTTAAAACGAATATTGGGATGCTCATTTTCTTTGGCGAACAATGTACTCACGGCTTCAATGGCAATTTTTGAGACCGAGTACGCGCCCCAACGTTCACGGGCTTCACGTCCCACACCCGAACTGGCAAAGACCACAGAGGCATGCTCAGATTTTTGCAGTAATGGCATTAGCTCTTGAGTCAGTACAAAAGGCGCACGAAGGTTCACCGCCATGACATCATCCCATACATCCACAGGATAATGTTCTAGTTCAGTCCGCTCACCCAAAATCCCGGCATTATGCAAAATGCCGTCAAGGCGACCAAATTGCTTTTCTAAGGTATCGACCAACAGCTCATAATCACGAGGAGAGGCACTAGACAGTTGTAGCGGTAAAATCGCCGGTTGGGGGGCACCCAAGCCTTCAATTTCATCGTAAATCACTTCTAGTTTATTCAGTGTGCGTCCATGTAAGACCACGGTTGCGCCATGTAAGGCATAACTGAGGGCAGCCGCACGGCCAATACCATCGCCCGCACCTGTAATCAGGATAATGCGATCTTTGAGCAGATCGGGGCGAGGTTGATATTCTGAATATTTCATCCGTACCTCCTCGTTTTATTGTGTTGTGTTCTATCGTTATAAAGTCGCTGTGTTGAGCGTTTTCGGTTTGATGACCAAATCATGAATGGCTTCATGCAGGTCAGCAACAGTCTTCACTATACAATCTGCATGCCAAGCTGTTAAGTCATCTTTGTGTTGTAAAGGTAAATAGCCATAAGCCGCTAGAATCGTATACATCTGCGCATTACGACCTGCATCGATATCACGTGGATGATCACCGACATAGATACAGTCTTGAGCATCAAGATGGATGTGCTTGGCGGCTAAATACATCGGCTCTGGGTCTGGTTTGGTTTTACTGACATCATCTGGGCAAACCAATACCGAGCAGCGCTCAGTCAAATTCAACGCTTTGAGCAACGCTTCACTGAGTGAACGCGGCTTATTGGTGACGATACCCCACGGAATTTGATGTTGTTCTAACTCTGCGAGTAGTGGATACATGCCTTCAAACAGATCGGTATCAACTGCAATATCAGCACCATACAGATCTAGAAAGCGTTGACGATGTGCCAGAAAGATAGGATCTTCAACGTCTAACTCTGGATAGACCAGTTTGACCATGGCACGCGCGCCTTCAGATACCTGTACACGAATGTCGTCAGCACTGACCACCGCAATGCCTTTGTCACGGCACATGTCTTGAATAATACGAATAAAATCAGCCGCGGTATCAATCAGTGTACCGTCAAGATCAAAGAGTACAGCTTTCATTAGGCTTCTTTCACCGTATGAACCATGTAGTTCACATCCACATTCGGTGCGAGCCAATAGCGTTTGGTAATCGGGTTATAATGTAAACCTGTCATATCTTTGAGTTTTAACTCGGCTTGACGAATATCATGAGCTAATTCTGAAGGTTTAATAAACTTCGAATAATCATGAGTGCCTTTCGCCAACATGCGTAAAACATATTCCGCACCAATAATCGCAAACAAATAGGCTTTAGGATTACGGTTAATGGTCGAGAAGAACACATGACCACCCGGTTTTACCAGCTTTTGACAGGCTAAAATGATCGAAGCTGGATCGGGTACGTGTTCGAGCATTTCCATACAGGTGACGACGTCATATTGACCTGCTTGCTCTTCTGCCAATTGCTCTACAGGTACTTGGCGATATTCAATATTTTGTACATTTTCTTGTTCGGCATGTAAGCGTGCAACATTCAACGGCGCTTCGCCCATGTCGATACCCAATACTTGCGCACCGCGACGTGCCATGCTTTCAGCTAAAATACCGCCGCCACAGCCCACATCTAATACTTTCTTGCCAGTGATACCATTTGAATGCTCATCAATCCAGTTCAAACGCAGGGGATTAATCATGTGCAAAGGGCGGAACTCAGAATGCTGATCCCACCATATGGCTGCGAAAGCTTCAAATTTGGCAATTTCTTGTGGATCAACATTCAATTGCGACATCGGTTGCACCTCAATCAAGTCTTTATATTTTAGAAAAAAGTTTATGGGAGTTAGTGTAGCGCGTCCTGAAAAAAAAGCGATAAAAGCCTTAAAAAAGTTCACAGAATGAAAACGAAATCGACAGATTTGATTTATAGTGTTGCCATAAACTAATCATAATGATTTTGAGGACGATAAGTTCAATGAAAAAATTCCTTTTAGGCACGATTACAACAGCTATTTTGGCTTTTTCTGGCAGTGCGATGGCAGCGCAATTTGTCGCGGGGACTGATTACACAGTTATTCCAAAACCGATTAAAGTCGAACGTCCGGGTAAAATCGAAGTCCGTGAGTTCTTTTGGTATGGCTGCCCACATTGTTTTACATTAGAACCGCATATGCAAACGTGGTTAAAGCAATTGCCTAAAGATGTACGTTTTGTCCGTACACCTGCAGCAATGAATCCACTTTGGGAACAAGGCGCGCGTGCTTACTATGCATCGGAAGCACTGGGTGTTCGTCAAAAAGCACATTTACAATTGTTCCATGACATTCATGTGGGTCAGAAAAATATCTTAGAACAAGGCGCATTTGCGAAGTTCTACACCCGTTATGGTGTTCCTGAAGCGAAATTTAACAGCACATTTAAATCATTTGCTGTGTCTTCAAAAATTGCTCAAGCGAAAAACTTAGCAGCTCAATATCAATTGAGCGGCGTGCCTGCGATTACCGTCAATGGTAAATACATCGTACAAGGTGAAGATGCCCGTACCGTTGAAATCGTGAAATTCCTTGTTGATAAAGAACGTAAAGCGAAATAACAGTGTTTTGAAAAAGCCGCACTCGATGCGGCTTTTTTTATGCAGGCATATTTTGCGTTTTAGGTCGATAAATTTTGTGGATCAGCGATTTGAGCCAAAGATCGATCCCAATGTAAGATGCCGCGAAATAAGAGCTGAACTTGAGTCTGAGCTTGGCGGCGAAATTGTTGTAGCGCATCCGTACGTTGTGGAAGCTCAACATGTCGATGTAAGTCAATCCACTGCATTGCCCAACTTAAGGCCAATTCAAACAAAATTTGTCCCAATACTTTGAGGTCTTGTTCGGATTGAATGTGTTGAGTCGCTTCAACTTGAGCCAGTGCATGGGCCAAATCAGTACTGAGAAAATTAAATTCACGTGTAATGGCTTGTCTTAAGGAAGCTGAACCACCCCAACGCTCTGCAATGAGAAACATCCATGCCTCAGGAAATTGCTCAACGGCATGAAATAAATAATCCAGACTCTGTCGTGTACGTGCATCGGGTGCTTGAAAGCATTGCTGACTCAGTTGATTGAGTACATTGCGAAGGTGCAGGGCCATTTGGTCGACTAGTTCCAAACCGAGCTCATCCATGTCCTGAAAATGGCGATAAAACGCAGCAGGAACCAAGCCGACATGACGGGAAATTTCGCGTAAGCTCAGACTGCTAAAAGAACGGCCTGTGGTACTCAATGCAAGCGCTGCATCAAGGATAGCTTTACGACTTTGTTGCTTACGTTCTTCCCGTATCGACATGCAATTCGTCCTGAATTTTGCGTGGCTTCAGTCTAACAAATTTCCTGATGTCGTACGATGGGCCTATCAAAACTTGGATGAATGGATTTTGTAAATGCACACGAATGCGTCCCGAATCTGGCTGTACCTTCTGTTATAATGTGCCGCAATCAATTTTGTCAGATTAAGGACTCATTATGCGTATCGACCAACGAGCATTAGATCAATTACGTGAAGTAAAAATTACCCGTAACTACACACGTTATGCGGAAGGTTCTGTATTGGTTGAATTTGGTCATACAAAAGTTCTTTGTACTGCAAGTGTCGACAACTCAGTGCCGCGTTTCCTTAAAGGGAAAGGTCAGGGTTGGGTGACTGCTGAATATGGCATGTTACCTCGTTCAACACATACACGTACTGACCGTGAAGCGGCACGTGGTAAACAAAGTGGTCGTACACAAGAAATCCAACGTTTGATCGGTCGTAGCTTACGTGCGATGGTCGATTTGAAAAAATTGGGTGAAAATACCATCAGCATCGACTGTGATGTGATTCAGGCAGATGGCGGTACACGTACAGCATCAATCACAGGTGCAGCAGTTGCCTTGGTCGATGCAATGAATGTCTTGCTTGAAAATAAAAAAATTAAACAAGATCCATTAAAAGGTTTAGTTGCTGCGATTTCTGTAGGGATGTATCAAGACGAAGCATTACTTGATCTTTGCTATGAAGAAGATTCAAGCTGCCAAACAGACATGAACGTAGTGATGACACAAGCTGGTGAGTTCATTGAACTTCAAGGTACAGCAGAAGACAAACCATTTACACGTACACAGTGTAATGAAATGCTTGAACTGGCTGAAAAAGGCATTCAAGAATTGATCAAAAAACAACAAGAAGCTTTAGGCTGGTAAGTTGTTTGATTCAGTTCAAACTGAATAAAGAACGCATCTTCGGATGCGTTTTTTTATGCGCTGAATATAGAAAATCCAACAAGAATCACCTATTAAGCAGCGTGTCTTTGACTCAAATTAATAGAATCAGGATGCTTTGAAGGACTAAAAATGAAAAATTGGATGATGCATTTTTCTTTATTCAGCGTATTTTTGATCAGTGGTTGTGATTTTTGGGAAATCAGGTTCAAGAGCGTGAAGGTGGTCGTTTTTCTGAACAAAGTGAAAACTCAAAAGATCATGACGATGATCAAGATGAGCGCGAGCAGCATGAAGACGATGCGGAGCATGAAAAGGATTCTGAACATGAAACTGAACGAGCTAAACAACAGCAAGATGATGATTAAGTCATGCTAGAGGTTAAGCATCAAAAAGGGTGCAATAGCACCCTTTATTTATGTTTAGAGCAAGTCTAGAGCGTTAGGCATTAAAGCGCATAGATAAATCAATCGCTGTGACATCTTTGGTGAGCACACCCATCGAAATATAATCGACCCCTGTCGTTGCCACTTCACGTAAGTTTGCAATAGTGATATTGCCTGAGGCTTCAAGTTTGCAGCGACCATTCACATGTTTAACGGCATCAATCATTTGTTGCTGACTAAAGTTATCCAACATCACAATATCCGCACCTGCTTCTAACGCTTGGTTGAGTTCATCCCAAGTTTCGACTTCAACTTCCACAGGTTTGCCCGGTGCAATCTGGTGTGCTTTGGCAATCGCTTGTTGGATGCCACCTGCTGCCATGATGTGATTTTCTTTAATTAAAAACGCATCAAATAAACCTAAGCGATGGTTTTGACCACCTCCGACAGCAACCGCATATTTTTGTGCAATACGTAGGCCTGGCAAGGTTTTACGGGTATCGAGTAGACGAGTATGCAAACCTTCAAGCTGCTGGACATAGGCAGCGGTTTTGGTCGCTACTGCAGATAAGGTTTGTACAAAATTTAAGGCTGGACGCTCAACCGTCAGTAAGCTACGCGCAGAACCTGCGAGTTTTAAAAAGGCTTCGCCTGCGGCCACACGGTCACCGTCATTTTTCAACCAAGTGACTTGGACAGCGGCATCATAAGCCTGAATGAGTGCATTGACCCAAGGCTGACCCGCCAAGATCATCTCTTCACGGCTGATAATCGTTGCAGTTGCTTGTTCATCTTCTGGAGTTAACAGGGCTGTAATATCGCCTTCGCCAATATCTTCTTGTAGTGCGTGTTGAATATTGATTTGGATTGATTGTTCAAGCAAAGATTGCGATATGCTCATAAGAAGTTCCGTATCTTTTTTAACCCAGGAAAATGTGCGCGTTATATTAGCATTGTTCCTGAAAAATGAGCGATTTTTAACTACTTTCACAGACTTGAATTGAGATTTCAATGTGAAAGTTTTAGCATTAAAACTTTCAAGTAGGGCTCGGCGTTTTGATCTGCAGCATTGCAGGCCGGCTTAGACACAGGATTCTTTTATGTCACAAGCAACAACATTTCAGGTGCAGGATGGGCAATTGCTAGGTGCGCGTCAAATTCCATCACCGAATTTTAACCAGCGTCCTGAAGATACCGAAATTCAGCTTGTCGTCATTCATAATATTAGTTTGCCACCTTCTCAGTTTGGCGGTGGTTATATCGAACAATTTTTCCAAAATCAGTTGGATTGGTCGAAACATCCTTATTTTCAAACCATTGAAGGGATGCAGGTATCGACACATTTATTGATCCTGCGTACAGGCGAAGTCCTACAGTTTGTCAATTTTAATGATCGGGCTTGGCATGCTGGTCGTTCAACCTATTTAGCGCAAAAAGAATGTAATGATTATTCGATAGGTATTGAGCTCGAAGGAAGTGATGATTTACCTTTTGAAGCTGCACAATATGCCGTGCTGACCGAGGTCGTGGCATGTTTACAACAGGCTTATCCTAAAATTCAACAACATATTGCAGGGCATTCAGATATTGCACCGGGACGTAAAACTGATCCAGGTCCATTTTTTGAGTGGAACGTTTTTCGTCAGCAGCTGCATCATTTTAAAAACAAATAAACAATACACACTGCGTTTAATAAACCAATGAAATTCCTTGACGAGTTTCATTACAATAGGCGCACTTTCAAAAGTGAGAAATACCGATGGCGCTTTGGCGTTCGACAGTTATTGTCAGTGCAATGACTATGTTGTCCCGTGTATTGGGACTGGTACGGGATATTGTCCTGTTAAATGTATTTGGTGCAGGTAAAGACTTCGATACCTTCGTGGTTGCCTTTCGTATTCCTAACTTTTTTAGGCGTTTATTTGCAGAAGGGGCATTTTCACAAGCCTTTATTCCTGTATTGACTGAATATAAAACCAGTCGAACCCATGCCGAAGTCCAGATTCTGATTAGCCGTGTTTTTGGCTGTTTAGGTCTGGTGATGACCAGCTTGACGTTCATCGCGATGGTGGCCGCACCCGCGATTATCTATATCTATGCACCGGGTTTCCATGGTGATGCAGACAAGTTTGCGTTAGCCACCGATATGTTTCGCCTAACGATTCCTTACTTACTGTTTATGTCCTTAACGGCATTTGCCAGCAGTATTTTGAATAGTTATGGCTCATTCAGTACACCTGCGTTCGCTCCAGTGTTACTCAATGTCGCGATGATTGCCGGTGCGCTATGGTTAACCCCTTATATGGCTGAGCCAATTATGGCTTTGGGTTGGTCTGTTGTCGCGGCAGGCTTCTTGCAATTGGCGATTCAGATTCCAGAGCTGTGGCGTAAAAAATTACTGATTCCACCGAAAGTTGACTTCAAACACGAAGGTGTTGATCGCATCATGAAGTTGATGCTGCCAGCACTGTTTGGTGTCTCAGTGACGCAGATCAACCTACTGTTGAACACCATTTGGGCGTCTTTCATGCAAGATGGTTCGGTGTCATGGTTATACAGTGCCGAACGGATGACCGAATTGCCATTGGGCTTAATTGGTGTCGCGATAGGTACCGTAATTTTACCTTCGTTGTCTGCGCGTCATGCTGAACAAGATCAAGAAAAATTCCGTCGTATGATTGATTGGGCAGCTAAGGTCATTATCTTGGTGGGTGTGCCTGCAAGTATTGCGCTTTTCATGCTCTCTACACCTATTATTCAGGCCTTATTTGAACGTGGTCAATTTAGCTTTGAAGATACACAGATGACCGCATTGGCATTGCAATGTATGAGTGCCGGTGTGATTTCATTCATGCTCATTAAAGTGTTTGCACCAGGGTTTTATGCGCAACAAGATACCAAAACTCCTGTACGTGTAGGTTTAATGGCGGTCGCAGCCAATGCCATTCTTAACGTGGTGTTTATTGGATTCTTTAAACTGATTGATTGGCATGCTGAGCATATGGCCTTGGCATTGGCATCCTCTGGTTCCGCATTAGTGAATGCAGGGATGCTGTATTTTTATTTACATAAGCGCAATATTTTTCGCTTTGGCGCACATTGGAAAAAGTTGGTGATTCAGTTTGCGATAGCCAATGCTGTGATGATTGCTGCACTGTGGTATGGCTTAACATGGTACAACGGTGATGTATCTGCGTGGATGCGTGTCGCGGAAGTGATCATCTTATGTGTGATTGGTGTTGCTGCTTATGGTATCGCCTTAATTGCAACAGGCTTTAGACCACGTCACTTAAAACCTTAAAGCTAAAACCTACAGCGTAATGCGTTTGACGTTGATGTAAAAAAATAAGAGCCTATAGGCTCTTATTTTTTTGATTGAGACTCAAGATGATAAAAACATACGTTTCTGATTCATGAGTCTGAGGGGAGTAATTTGTAGTTTAAAACGACATTGAATCAGTCACTCAGTCGCCTAAACTTTTCCTCGAGAGAGGAAACCAACAATTGCGAGAATGACTGCAATAACCAAAAGAATAACAGCAAAGTCTTTGGATAAGCCTGCCACACCACCAAAACCTAGCAGACTCGCAATCAAAGCAATTACAGCGAAAATAATAGCCCAGCGGAACATAGTTTTATCTCCATGTGATTTTTTATTCTGTCTCATCAGTATAGGAGTCACAGAAAGCATGCTATGTATTCTTTTGTTTATTTAATGTTCAATATTCGGTAACTTAAATGAGGAATTTATGTGCGGGTTCAGTTAATATGCCTGCCACCTTCGTTGCGAGCGAGAAGATGACCGATACTCTACGCCCACATTTTTGGAAAAAGCATGCTTTGACTGAACTCACCCATTTGGAGTGGGAGTCCCTCTGTGATGGTTGCGGGCTTTGTTGTTTAATCAAGCTTGAAGATGAAGATACGCAAGAGGTGGCTTACACCAAAGTGGCATGCAAACTTTTAGATTGTGAAACCGCCAGTTGTTCCGATTATCCAAATCGCAAATCACATGTTCCAGACTGTATACAGCTGACACCTGAACAAATTCACCAATTTCATTGGCTACCGCCGAGCTGTGCTTATCGTAGAATTTCTGAAGGGAAAGATTTACCGCGTTGGCATCATCTAGTGACGGGAAGTCGTGACAGTATTTTGAAGGCACGAAAGTCTGCCGCAGGGCGTTGCATCAGTGAAGAAGACGTCAACCCTGATGATATTGAAGATTATATTGTGCGTTGGGTACGCTAAAGGACACAGATACGCTCAATTTTGGGTCTAGAGTTGATCTTGTATCATGGCCAGAAAGTCTTGTTCTGACAGAACCTGAAATCCATGCTGTTTAAGGAGTGCTGTGGTTACTCCATAGCCCTCAATTTTTGTACGCGTAAAGCTGCCGTCATAAATATAATGACTACCGCAAGACGGACTACGATCCTTCAATACCACCACATCAACCTTATGCAATTGGGCCAATTCCAACATGCGATGGGCACCCGCGATAAATTCAGCACTGACATCTGTGCCCAAGACATCTTTGACTTGGGCTGTGCCATTGAGCACATCACTGGCTTGACCATTTTGAATTTCTGCAGGAAAACGTGGACAGCTCAGGCCGCCCATCATTTCTGGGCAGGCCGTAATGACTTGGTGAGTCTGCATCAGTTGGCAAATTGCTTGTTGTGTATTTGATTTGGCATCATAACGAACGGGTTGGCCTGCCAGACAGGCACTGACTAAATACTTCAGTGTCATCGTGTCTTGCTCCACAAGTTTTAGTGACTCAAAAGTTCCATCGCATGGTCATAACTGAGCGGACGATAAAAGTAAAAACCTTGTCCAGTATGACAATTACATTCTTTTAAGGTATCGACCTGTTCCGGTTTCTCTATACCTTCGACTAATATATTCAGGGAAACACTCGCACCAATTTGTGTAATCGCTTTGACAATGGCAAGTGCTGAACAGTCGGTATGCATGCGTTCCACAAAATTACGGTCGATTTTAATACAGTCGACAGGGTAGTTACTTAGACGTGTTAATGATGAATGACCTGTACCAAAATCATCTAAAGAAATGTGGATGCCATGGTCTTTCAATAAATTGAGGGCGCGAATCACATAATTTGAGCCACGTTCTGACAGGCTTTGCTCGGTAATTTCGACCTCAATAATATCTGGTGATATACCAAACTGCTTTAAGCGATTCAGTAGTTTTTCCGCATAATCATCACGTAAAAATTCGACAGGTGCAGCATTTATTGAAATCGGTAGCGGTTGCAGTCCAAGTTCAATCCATTTTTGAATATCTTGAAAGATTTTAATTTGCATTGTTTCACTAATGCGTGAAGCCAATTCATAATCTTGAAATGCAGCAAAAATTTGAGAAGGTAATTGTAATTGTTGGTCTTTATCGTACCAACGCAGCAAAGCTTCAAAGCCGACCACTTGACTGTCAGAAAGGCGAACTTTGGGTTGATAAAACGGAATAATTTGATTGGACTTAATCAGGCTGCGGGCTAGCGTTAATTGGCGAGTGGTGTTTTCAAGAATTTTAAACATGGTGTGGTTGAACATTCGCACCCCACCACGACCACTGCCTTTTAAATCATTCAGTGCAATATCTGCGCATTTAAGTAAATTCGAGGAATTTTGTGCATCGCGTGGGTAGATCGCACAGCCAATACTCATACCTATATTGATGCTTTGTCCATTATAGAAAATCGGCATATCCATTTGCTGACAGGCGATGCTGGCAATATCTGTTAATTGTTGTTGCGATTTTAAGTTCGGAATAGAAATGGCAAATTCATCGCCACCTAAGCGTGAAACCACGATATTTGCATCAAAACAGTGCTGAAAACGCTGTCCAAGGGTATGCAGTAAATGGTCTCCAGCACTATGCCCTAAGGTGTCATTAATATGCTTAAAATAATCCAGATCGATCAATAACAAACCCAGTTGTTGCTGATGTTCTCGTGCCACTCTTAAGTGACTTTTAAAGACTCGACTAAACGCACGGCGGTTTAATAAACCTGTTAAATCATCCTGTTCAATGATCCGTTGGAGTTTATTTTCCGCCAGTCGCTGTACCGTAATATCACGGGAGACACAGAGAATTTCTTTGACTTGACCATATTCGTTGAATACTGGGCTGAGCATGTTATCCCAATAAGCCATGGGTTCATCGGCCACTTGGCTCATGCCGACAAAGCGAGAAGTTTTTCCTTGTTTGGCTTCTGCAAAAGCATTCAGACACGCGTCGCGGACTTCTTCAGGCAATAATTTGTGCCATGACATACCAAACTCAGTTTCAGTCGGCGACACACCGAGAGCTAAGCAACCAGCGCGGTTCATATGCAGAATATGACCGTCTAGGCTTAATAATTTAATACAGTCGACACTGGCATCTAACATTTGATTACGGCTGTCGAGTTTTTCGCGTAATTCTGCACATTGGGTATGTTGTAATTGTATATTCTTGGCTTGAGGCATTTGTTGAAATGAATATATAGATAGATCAATGCCTTGTTGAACTTGAGGTATTTGCTTTTGCTTTAATGATTGCTTCATACAATCTGTCCAATTGGGTCAGGCAAGCTAAAAATGGGATATCTAGCCGATCATACTTTAATTTGATCGATAAGGGATAAGATCTCTTGTTACATTATAGTTAACATTCGCCTAAGGATTTTTACATGCAAGATACTTAAATAACGACATCAAACCAGCCTCTTAAATTGAATATCGAATAAAGCAAAGATTCTGCCAAGGCAGTGTTAGAATAGAAAAAACGTCCCCAATTGCCGGAAACGAAATAATAAGATGTCAGACAGCCAAATTCCTCTTCCTGAACGCATGCGTCCTCATGATTTATCGCAAATTATTGGACAAGATCACCTATTAGGTGAAGATGCACCGTTACGTCAGATGATTGACCAAGGGCATTTACCATCGATTATTTTTTGGGGACCACCGGGTGTAGGTAAAACCACGATTGCGTTGTTGTTGGCGCAGGCCGTTGACCGACCATTTATTAGTTTATCTGCGCTTAATACTGGGGTGAAAGAATTACGTGAAATCATCGCCGATGGTGGAGATTTACTGACACCTGTGGTGTTTATTGATGAAATTCATCGTTTTAATAAGTCACAACAAGATGCCTTACTGAATGCTGTCGAAAAGGGCAAAATTACCCTGATCGGTGCAACCACAGAAAATCCCTCATTTGAAGTCAACAATGCCTTATTGTCGCGTTGTCAGGTCTATACCTTAAATGCTCTGGATAATGACGCAATTCAGCGCTTATTGGATCAAGCCATTCACCAAGATTCGTTTTTAAAAGAGCGTTATATTCAAATCGAAGAATATGAAGCTTTATTTCAATTTGCCGCAGGTGATGCTCGTAAAGCATTAAATCTTTTAGATTTAATCGCCAGTACGTTTGAGCCAGACTTAGAAAATATCATTAACAATGCGGTGGTAGTCAAAGTTGCGCAGCAAAATATTGCACGCTATGACAAATCGGGCGAACAGCATTACGATTTAGTTTCGGCTTTTATTAAGTCGATTCGAGGTAGTGATCCAGATGCCGCTTTGTATTGGATGGCTCGAATGCTCAAAGGTGGTGAAGATCCTGTCTTTATTGCTCGTCGTATGTTGATTGCGGCATCAGAAGATATTGGCAACTCAAATCCAAATGCTTTGCTGTTGGCAGGAGAATGCTTCCGATCTGTGCAGGCAATTGGTATGCCTGAGTGTCGAATCATTTTGGGGCAATGTGCGGTGTACTTGGCAACCAGTGCAAAAAGTAACAGCACTTATTTGGCCATAAACAAAGCTTTAGATTTGGCAGAAAAAACCTCGAATCTACCCGTGCCATTGCATTTGAGAAATGCACCAACCAAATTGATGAAAGAGCAAGGCTATGGCGTGGACTATTTATATCCACATAATTATCCTGAACATTTTGTCATGCAAGACTATATGCCGCCTGAACTGAAAGGCACTAAGCTGTATGAGTCTGCACGCAATAAACGTGAAGTCGAAGGTGAGCGTTTACAGCAACGCCGTTGGATGCAACAACAACAGCAACAATGATTTGAATGATCATAATGGAAAGGCGCTGCGGCGCCTTTTTTTATGTCTATTTCACGCAAAAAAAAGCCCAACTCAAGGCGAGCTGGGCTGAAAAAAATAGGATGTCTTTGGGGGAGATACATCCTAGAGGGTAGATGGAAAATCTGGTCGGCATACACATTGGAAACTTATAGATCCTAGTGCTGCCTGGTATGTGGCTATCTTAGTGTGAACGTGGCTAAATGTGAAACAGAGGATTTTTATGGTTAACATTTGTTTTTTCGATCATAGATTAATCGAGTAATATTTCATTAAAAAACCGAGCTAAAGAGCTCGGTTTTTCAAATCGATGAACGACTTAGATATCAGAAAGGTCGATACCTAAACGCGCAGCAACTTCTTCATAAGCTTCAACCACACCGCCTAAACCTTGACGGAAACGGTCTTTGTCGAGTTTTTTCTTAGTGTCTTTGTCCCATAGACGGCAGCCGTCTGGAGAGAATTCGTCACCCAGTACGATACGGTCGTGGAACACACCAAATTCAAGTTTAAAGTCAACAAGCAGCATGTTGCCTGCATCGAATAGACCTTTAAGTACTTCGTTTACTTTATAAGTCAATTCTTTCATTTGAGCGAGTTGTTCAGCAGTCGCCCAACCTAAAGCAATCGCTTGTGATTCATTCACCATTGGGTCGCCTAACGCATCGTCTTTGAAGAACAATTCGAAAGTTGGCGGAGTAAGTTCTTTACCTTCTTCAACGCCTAAACGACGGCAAAGTGAACCTGCTGCATAGTTACGAATTACGCACTCTACAGGAACCATGGTTAATTTTTTCACTAAAACTTCAGTTGGAGAAAGAAGTTTTTCGAAATGAGTTTCGATACCAGCCGCAGCCAATTTTTCCATGATAAAGGCGTTAAAACGGTTGTTCACCTTACCTTTGCGATCCAGTTGTTCAATTTTTTCACCGTTGAATGCAGAAGCATCGTCACGGAAAACTAGGATGAGGTGGTCAGAACTATCTGTTTCATAAACAGATTTCGCTTTACCAGTATAGAGCAAGGTTTGTTTTAACATGAGGGAACCTTTTTCGAGAAAAAATGCCTAGTACGACTAGGCTGGCCAATTTTGGTAAATCTGAGCTAACAGATCTGCAGCTTTTTCTTTGTCTGCAAAACTGTTATCGGCATTGAACACAGCGATGTTATTGCTTGAACCTACAGAAGAAAGTCTTAAAACATAGGTCTGCTGATCGACCTTGACGGTTACTTCGTAACGGTTTTTGCTCTGACCAACAATGGTATGGTTAAGGCTGCTGAGGGTAGCAAGTGTGTATTGCCAAATTGTAGCAGAATTTCCTTCAACTTTGATCAGTGGATTTTGATTTCCATCCACCAATAGTTGAGGGCGGCTAATATTTGTACTGTCTGTTGAGGAATCTGCAACGACATTATTTTTTTCCGCGGCTGGACGCGGAAGGGCATAGCGATTGCCGCGCTTATTTTCAAGCTTTGGTGCATGCTCAATTGCTAGTGGGTCAACAGATGGAGCAGGATACAAAGGCGTTGCAGGACGAACCATCGACCCTTCAGGGTATTTCAGCGGTTCAACATCTGTGGTTTGTTTATAGTCCAGTGTGCCATTATTAAAGGCAAGTGAACTACAACCGGCTAATGTAAATACTGAAAGTGCCAGGCTAAGTCCTAAACGTAATTGCATGATGTTTGCTCTTCTTTATTTGATAACGCCCGCAGTGATGAGTGCTTCACGAAGCGGAGTACGATATTGTTCTGCAAGGGGTGTTAATGGTAAGCGAATGCCTGTTTCAATTAGGTTCATCTCATGAAGTGCCCATTTCACAGGAATTGGGTTCGATTCGCAAAATAAAATTTGATGTAAATTTGCAACAGTATTGTTTTGTTTCTCGGCTTGGACTGCGTCACCCGCCAAAGCGCTTGCACACACTTCGCTCATTTCTTTTGGTGCCACGTTCGCAGTAACCGAAATGTTGCCTTTAGCACCTAAACCCATTAACTGATAAGCCGTTGCATCATCACCTGAGTACACCACCATATCTTTGCCTTTAAGGCCTTCAATGAGTTCTTGACCACGTGGCACATCGCCAGTGGCGTCTTTAATGCCCACGATTTGTGGAATATCAGCAAGACGGATCACGGTGTCATTGTGCATATCTACACCGGTACGGCCAGGTACGTTGTATAGAATTTGAGGTAAATCAACAGCTTCAGCAATCGCTTTGTAGTGCTGATACAGGCCTTCTTGGGTCGGTTTGTTATAGTATGGCGTAACTAATAATGCCGCATCTGCACCTAATTCTTTGGCTTCTTTGGTGAGTTCAATCGCTTCGTGGGTTGAGTTTGCACCTGTACCGGCAATAATTGGAATGCGTTTGTTCGCCACACGGATGATTTCTTTGATCACCTGAGTGTGTTCGGCCATGCTTAGGGTAGAAGCTTCACCTGTAGTCCCTACAGCAACAATACTGTTGGTGCCTTGCTTTATATGCCACTCAACCAGCTTCTCGAGGCTCTTCCAATCTACGCTGCCATCTTCAAACATTGGGGTGACGATTGCGACAATTGAACCTTGAATGGTCTGAGCTTGCTGAGTCATTTTGAAAAGCTATCCTATTTGTCCATCCGACAAGATGAAATATTGATTTCTGGATGGTTTCGAATTTTGATTTGTAGCATGTTCATTGGGCTATACCCAAATTGAATAATGCTTACGCAAATTATGACTGATCAAACGCATAAGAACAATATGCTTTGGTCAAAGCCATAAAATTCTTTATACAAATCAAACTTAAAACAATCAAGTGTAAAATAGCGGTTTTTTTGCAGCCTGAAAATTGTTCAGCAGGGGCTGAATCTTGAAAATGTTTTATTCAATCGAGAGGGTTGGCATGGTTGATGGGATTGATTAAATCATCAGCAAAAGGTTGATCTATGTGTATTCCGTGCTTTTTAATCAGAATTTAAGATTAAATAACAATGACTAAAGATTTAAAAACTATATCAATTCGCTCGGGTTTTATTACAAATGATTGTTAAAAACTTGGGTAATAATCTTTTTTATATCTAATAGAAATAGACATGTTTTTATGAGTGTTTAAAAAGATCGCTTGATTTGACTGTTCATTGCACGATTCATATTTTTTTATTTTAAATTTTTAATTGTTTTTACGACTTTGTGACTTAAAGCACAAAAACTATTACACCATGCACGTAATCCAATTTTGGACGAAAGGCTTCAACTTATTGGTAGTTATATCCTTTATAAGGCTCAGCGATGATGCGACTTAATTTGAACGCTGATGACAACAAGGATTCTCCAATGGAAAAGTCAGATAATAAGCATGCTATTGTCACGGTAGCAATCTGCTTCCTTATTGCCGTAATCGAAGGTCTGGATATTCAGGCTGCAGGTATTGCAGCAGCAGGGATTCGTGAATATTTCGGGCTGGATAGCTCGCAGCTAGGGGTGTTTTTTAGTGCCGGTATTTTAGGATTATTACCTGGTGCTTTGGTGGGTGGTCGGATTGCAGACCGAATGGGCCGTAAAAAAGTATTAATTTGGTCTACGGGGATGTTCGCCATCTTTACCTTATGTACGGTATGGGTAAATAGCTTCCATAGCTTACTCGCTGTACGTTTTCTTGCAGGTGCAGGTTTAGGTGCAGCAATGCCAATTTTAATTACCTTGGCATCTGAAGCGGTAACGCCACAAAATCGTGGTCGTGCAGTCGGTTTGATGTACTGTGGTATGCCTGTGGGTGCGGCAATCTTATCATTGGTCGCAATGACGGACTTCGGTGCAAACTGGAAAAATATTTTCTATTTAGGTGGTTTATTACCGATTGTTGTGATTCCATTGATGATTTGGTTCCTGCCCGAATCGCGTGAATTCTTGAAAGCCAAAGATCAAGCGGTTCAAGCGACCGCCAATGGCGAAGTGCAACAAGGTGCTTTCAAAAACCTCTTTAACACAGAAAACCGTTTACGTACTTTCTCAATTTGGGTGAGCTACTTCTTCACCTTGATGGTGGTGTACATCATGTTGAGCTGGTTACCGTCGTTGTTCACCGAACTCGGTTTCACTCGTAAAGATGGTGCAACTGCGCAGTTCTACTTCATGGTGAGTGCAACCATTGGTACGATCATTTTAGGTATGTTGACTGATCGTTGGAAGAAAGCTTATGTGATCATTTTGATGTACGGCGGTATTTTGGCAGGTCTATTTGCGCTGAATGGTGCAGGTTCATTGACTCAAATGTACATGGCGTCAGCTTTAGTCGGTGCATTCGTGATTGGTTGCCAAGGTGTATTGTATGCCTTCGGTGGTATCGTGTATCCGACACAGTTACGTGGTACGGGTGTTGGCGTAGCTTCAGCCGTTGGTCGTGTCGGTGCAATGTTAGGCCCTGCAATTGCGGGTCAGTTATTGGCAGCAGGTTTTGGTGCGGCAGGGGTGATTACCGCGGCAATTCCATGTATCGCAATCTCTGCAATATTTATGTTGTTATTGGTACGTCGTATTCCATCATAAGAAACATGTTATATCAAAAAAAGCCCGCATCATGCGGGCTTTTTTTATGGCGACAATAGAAGTCGCACTAATGCTCTAAACCAATATAAATAAATGTATTTTATGTAAAAATACAGCAGAAAGAAAAAACAAAAAATCAACGTAGAGGGGCTATGTCAGCAAGAAAACTGGTCGCAATTTTTAAAGTTGATCAACGTGAATTCAGTTTGTATCTACATCAATACGAATTTATCTTGGAACTCAAACCTGTATTTCAAAGAAATCGCCAACAGCCGAGAAAAAATGCGTGGTTGGCCTTTGCCGATGAACCTACCCTAGAAGATGTTGCTGAAAATATTAATGCATTTGAGGTCATGCAACAGACACGCAGCCATTTATTAAAATATATCTTTCAACATCAACCGCGATATTTTTATTTTCATGCTTCGACTCAGCGAAAAGCCCGTATTTACCCACGCTTTGCACAACGTTTGGTTGAGCATTTGCCCAAGTATCGGTATTGTCAGGAAGGACAGTCATTTTATTTTTACGCACAGGACTGAATACTAAGGCTTTTAAAATATGAGCGAATCAGTAGAGTCGCCGACAATGCATGACAACGGATGGAGAGATATGCAAAAAAATACAGCGCTGATTGTGGTTGATGTACAAAATGGTTTTACCCCAGGCGGTCAGTTGGCTGTTGCCAATGCCGATCAAATTATTCCAGGGATTAATCAACTGGGGCAATACTTTACGAATATTGTGCTGACTCAAGATTGGCATCCAGCCGACCATATCTCTTTTGCTGAAAATCATCCTGAGCATGTACCTTATGACAGCATAGAGCTGAATTATGGAACGCAAGTATTGTGGCCGACGCATTGTGTACAAGGCACACAGGATGCCGAATTGCATCCTGATTTAAATTTACCAACGGCGCAGCTAATTATCCGTAAAGGTTTTCATCAGCATATCGACAGCTACTCTGCTTTTATGGAAGCAGATCAGAAAACTTCAACAGGTTTGGCGGGCTATTTGCGCGAACGTGGTATTGATACAGTCTTTGTGGTGGGCATTGCCACGGATTTCTGTGTTGCATGGACGGCAATGGATGCACGTAAGCTTGGTTTTGAAACTTTTGTGATTGCTGATTTGACCAAAGGGATCGATTTACAGGGTTCTTTACAGCATGCATGGCAAGACATGTTGGCGAATGGGGTGAAGCGTATTTACCTGAAAGATATTGTGCAGCAGCATGCACAGGCATTATCTTTGGCATGACCCAGTGGGCTCAGTTGAGAAAAGGCACAAGGGTGTGCCTTTTTTTGTCCCTGTTTTTAAATGGAAGATGCCTATGTCGGCTTTCTTAAAATTCACTCAATTTGTGCAGAAAACATTTGCGATTTGGGTGGTGCTGTTTGCAGCGCTCGCCATGTTTTTTCCCGATGTATTTGTTTGGTTAAAAGCATATATCCCATGGATGCTAGGCATCATTATGTTGGGTATGGGCATGACCATGACACTGCAAGATTTTAAAAGTGTATTGCAAAGCCCTAAAGCTGTGATGATCGGGGTTTTGGCACAGTTTATTGTGATGCCGGGATTGGCTTTTTTCTTGTGTAAATTATTACAACTGCCGACAGAAATCGCGATCGGGGTCATTCTTGTTGGTTGCTGCCCGGGTGGAACGGCCTCTAATGTCATCACCTATATGGCAAAAGGCAATACCGCATTATCTGTTGCCTGTACCTCTGTTTCGACATTACTCGCACCGGTTTTAACCCCTGCGATTTTCTATTTGTTAGCAAGCCAATGGATTGAAATTAATGCTGCATCGATGTTGGTTTCAATTTTACAAGTGGTTTTATTTCCGATCATTGTGGGGTTAATGATTCGAACTGTCTTTAAGCATCGAGTGGATGCTTATATACAGGTCATGCCATTGGTTTCTGTTGTGGCAATTGTGGCGATTGTGGCGGCAATCATTGCGGGTAGCCGAACACAGATTTTGCAATCAGGTTTACTGATTCTTGGGGTAGTTGCCTTACATAATGGCTTGGGCTATCTATTGGGTTTTTGGGCCAGCCGAATATTTAAATTGCCCTATGCAGACTGTAAAGCAGTGTCGATTGAAGTTGGGATGCAAAACTCAGGTTTGGGTGTGGCATTGGCGGCGACCCATTTTGCCGCTTCACCTCTGACCGCTGTGCCGAGTGCGATTTTTAGTTTGTGGCACAATATTTCGGGTCCCGCACTGGCAACCTATTGGGCAGCACGGACGAGTGAGCCCAAAGCATTGGAACAAGACAAGCCTGTGCAATAAACAAAAAAACAATTCAGTAAAATAGAGGGCAATGTCCCTCTTTTTTGATGTCGAAAATAAATTTTACGATTTGATGAACAGGGCTTTAGGGAATTGCATGCTTTTTTAATTGATTAATGCTATTTGTAACATAAGTGTCATATCCGCTGCCTAACATGCCGGCAAACACTTTAGATATAGACTGTTTCAAACAGCATTGAGAGGGTATGCAACATTTTCAGCATTCATCAGAGACCTATTATAATCGTGAATTGTCACTTTTAGATTTCAATCGGCGGGTCTTGGCTCAGGCACTCGATTCAAGTTTACCTTTACTTGAACGCTTGAATTTTCTCATCATTTTTTCACGCAATTTAGATGAATTCTTTGAAATTCGCATTGCGGGGCTGATGAAACAACGAGATTTGAATGCGATTGCACGGACGCCAGATGCCATTCCGACTGAAGTGGTCTTAGATGAACTTTCCCAAGTGATTCATGACACGGTTGCAGAGCAATACCAGACCCTCAATCATGCTGTATTGCCTGCATTACAAAGTGAAGGCATTCGCTTTATTCAATTTAAAGATATTTTAGAAAAACATCGGGCGTGGATTAGCCATTATTTTAGTAAAGAAGTTCAACCAGTTTTAACACCGATTAGCTTAGATCCATCCCATCCGTTTCCACGCTTGGTCAATAAAAGCCTCAACTTTATTGTGAGCCTAGAAGGCAAAGATGCCTTTGGTCGTGCCATTGAAATGGCGATTGTGCCTGCGCCACGTTCGTTGCCGCGTTTAATCAAAATGCCCATCGAAGTTGAAGGCAGTGCAGAGACACAAATTTTCCTGACCGCCATTATTCAGCAACACATCAATGATTTATTTCCGGGGATGAAAGCGACGGGCTGTTATGCCTTTCGAGTGACACGCAATGCAGATTTGGTTTTGGCTGAGGATGTGGATGACTTGGCGGTGGCATTAAAAGATGAATTGTCTTCACGGCGTTTTGGTCGGGCAGTTCGCTTAGAAATTGAAGATGATTGTCCGCAAAGCATTATTGATTATTTGTTAGATGAATTTGATTTGAGTGAGCAGGAGCTCTATCGCATTGACGGCCCGATCAATTTATCGCGTCTCAGTACCAGTTTTAATCGACCTGAACTGAAATATCCGGTCTATACACCGATTATTCCTAAAGTTTTTCGTAAACAAACCGCGATTTTTGATGTATTAAAAACACAAGATGTCTTGTTACATCATCCGTTTGACTCCTTTCAACCGGTCATTAACCTATTACGTGAAGCTGCAAAAGACCCACAGGTTTTAGCCATTAAGCAGACGCTCTATCGCAGTGGGCCAGATTCGGACATCGTACAAGTTTTGGCGGAGGCTGCTCGCAACGGCAAGGAAGTAACCGCAGTTATCGAACTTCGGGCGCGGTTTGATGAAGAATCCAATATTACCGTGGCCAATATATTGCAAGAAGCTGGGGCTGTCGTGGTGTATGGCATCGTGGGCTATAAAACCCATGCCAAGATGATTTTGATTGTACGCCGTGAAAATAATCAGCTGCTACGCTACGCCCATTTGGGAACAGGTAATTATCACGCAGGCAATGCGCGGATGTATACCGATTATGGCTTGATGACGACGCATCCCGATATTTGCGAGGATGTGCATCGTATGTTTCAGGAACTGACCGGTATGGGCAAGATGGCGAAGCTGAAAGCTTTATTGCATGCACCATTTACCCTGCATACTGAATTATTGAAACTAATTGAACAGGAAATTGTTGCTGCACAAGCGGGAAAATACGCACGAATTATTGTGAAGGTCAATGCACTCACGGAACCGCAACTGATTGCTGCTTTATATCGTGCATCGCAAGCAGGGGTGCGTGTAGATTTAATTATCCGTTCGATTTGTTGTTTGATTCCTCAGGTCAAAGGGATGTCTGAGAATATTCATGTGAGATCCATCGTCGGACGCTTCTTAGAGCATACTCGAGTGTATTATTTTGAGCATGCAGGCGAAAAACGATTGTACTGTGCCAGTGCCGATTGGATGGGACGTAACTTATTTTCACGGGTCGAAACCTGTTTTCCCATTTTAGAAAGCCGTTTGAAAAAACGCATTATGAAAGATGGTCTACTTAACTATTTGGAAGATAATCAAAATGCATGGGAAATGCAGTCAAATGGGCAATGGGAGAAAGTCACGGTTGAAGCAGGTACCGAATCGCATAACGCGCAAAAATATTTGATTGCACAGAAAATTTCGACTGTTTAAGACAAAAAAATCCCGACTTAAGTCGGGATTTTTGGTTTCGCTAAAACCTTTAAGAGGCTTTTGACTGTTTGGATTTTAAAATTTCAGTTCTGAAGTTTTGAGCCAATTCAGCGGCATCACTGTCCATACCATTGAGCATAAACGCATGACGAGTGAGCACATTGGTCGGATTTGGCAAGCTGACCAATTGGAAATGATCTGAAATCTCTTTGAGCAAAGTTGTCGGCACATGAATGGCACTTTCTTTGGCAACCAATTGTTGGACTAAACGTTCAGCCGCTTGTACAGAAGACAATTGCATAGCTTCGACAGAGCTTGAAATTGCACTACGGGTTTGTAAAACGAATCGTTTTTCTTCACGGTAGCGTTTATATAAAACATCTGAAAGCAATTGGAATACTGAGCTGATCATGGTGAGGCAACGCAGCGCATCTGGAGTGTCAGCAGTCATGCTGATGGTTGCGCCATGTTCATCAAACTTATGCACTGTACTGATGTCAGAACTGTTCAATTTATAATGTTGAACACAGAGTTCTGTGGTTTTATTCAAGAAAATTTGGCAGAGATTAAAATACGGCACAGACACGGTTTTGTTGACGCTATCGAGCAACTGTTTCGGATCATAAAATTGAATATTTAATGCCAAGCTGTTGCTGTCGAGAACCACTGGTTTCATGTCTTTATGCTGTTTTGCTTTGGCTTGCGCATTTTGCTGCGCTTGAGCAATCGCCAGAGCGGCATTATGTTTTTCTTGTTCTAAAGCCTGCGCTAGCGTTTGAATTTCATGTTTTAGACGTGATTCATTGTTGATTCGCGCTAAATATTCAGTACGACTTGGACGCGCAATAGCGCGATACGCCAACCATAACAAGCCATGTAAGAATAATGAAAATAGAATCGCAGCCCACTGCGTACGTAAGATTTCACCAATACTTGGTTTAATTAAGGTGATTTCAACCGTTCCGACTTTCTTTTCGTTTTGCAGCGCATCACGAACAAAGATTTCACCGTCACGGGTTTTGGTCAAACCGCCTGTGGCCAAAACTTGATTATTGGCATTTAAAATGCGGATGGAAGCCACGCTCGGGTTGGTTGCATAGCGGTCAGCAAGTAAGGCTAATGATACGGTATTGGCCGGCTCAAGCTCAGATAGGCTGTCTGTAACCAATTGACTGGTCATCAGTTGTCCCTGACTGGCACGGTTTTCGTTCAATTGGTGGGTTGTTGCCAATACCAATAAAAAGGTATGCAAAGCAAAACAAACTACTAATAGGCTAGCAAATAGCCCTTGTCTAGGCGCATTCAACGTAAACTTCCAAGGCAATTCTATTCAATTTAGATTATGATTCTTACATTAGTTGTAGCTCAGACCCGAGTCAATTCATGCGAGAAATCATTCTTATATCACTTTTAGGACCTGACCAACCTAATCAATTTACACGATTAATGCAGGTTTTGTCCGCACATTCCTTACAGATTTTAGATGTCGGACAAGCAGTCATCCACAATCAGCTGACTTTAGGTATTGTTGTTTCGTCGGAAGACCAGACTGCGACAGCATTAGCCATGAAGGAGATGTTGATTTTAGCACATGATATTGGCTTAACTGTGCGCTTTAAACCAATCTCTACAACAGAATATCAACAATGGGTAAATGAGGGAGGCCGCACACGCTATATCGTTACGGCACTTGCGCCAGAATTACAGGCGTCTCATTTACAGGCAGTTACAAATATTGTGTCGAGCCAAGGCTTCAATATTGAAACTGTGACTCGTTTATCTGGCCGTCCAGAGTTAGATGGATCAAGTGAAGGTCCGCGCCGTGCCTGCGTTCAATTTGGTCTAAAAGGCCAGATGTTGGATGCCACTGCGATGCGTGCAGCATGTTTACGTCTATCTACTGAACTAGGGGTAGATGTTGCCGTTCAAGAAGACAATGCTTACCGTCGTAATCGTCGTTTAGTCTGCTTTGATATGGACTCGACGCTGATTGAGCAAGAAGTGATTGACGAATTGGCGATTGAAGCGGGTGTCGGCGCTCAAGTGGCTGAAATCACTGAACGTGCTATGCAAGGTGAACTCGATTTCCAACAAAGTTTCCGTGCACGTGTGGCACTACTCAAAGGTATGGATGCTTCGGTATTGCCTAAGATTGCAGAACGTCTGACTGTCACAGAAGGTGCGGAACGTCTCATTTCAACGCTGAAATCACTGGGCTATCGCACGGCTATTTTGTCAGGTGGTTTTCAGTATTTTGCTGAATATTTACAAGCAAAACTGGGTATCGATGAAGTCCATGCCAATGTACTGGACGTCCAAGATGGCGCGGTAACCGGTGAAGTGAAAGGCCATATTGTGGATGGTGCCCGCAAAGCCTTCTTATTGACACAAATCGCTGAAGAAATGGGGATTTCATTAGAACAAGCCATTGCAGTCGGTGATGGTGCGAATGATTTGCCAATGTTGTCTTTAGCTGGCTTAGGCGTTGCCTTCCGTGCGAAACCTTTGGTGCGTCAAAATGCCAATCAAGCCATTTCAAGTGTGGGTTTAGATGGTGTTCTTTACCTGCTTGGTGTGCACGATAAAGATTTGAATCGTGCTTAAAAGCATTTAATTCATACTAAAAAACGTAGCCAAAAGGCTGCGTTTTTTATGCCAAGAATTCAGCTCATCCGATGAACGGTAGAAGAAAATTGTCGATAAAAACAACGATTAACAGCATTCGAAAAATTAATTTTTTTAGCCTAAAATCAGCTGTTTTTTTTGTAATGACACTCGAAACGAGATGCCATCATTGTTCTAGAAATTCTTTAAAAAGAAAAAATGTAATGACAAAATAATGTTGCGACAAGGTGTGTCGCATGGACAAAAAACGAGACTTTTTTTATGCAAAAAACTCAGCATAATGCTTGCAAGAGATTGAGATCGACCAAATCTATTTACTGAAGATACAGTAGTGAGACGGCTCAGCATCCTGTAAGACAAGAGATGTCAGCTGTCAAATGACGGAGGTTTTTATGTTAACAGCGAATTTAGCAACAATCGTTGGCCTGAGCTTGGTATCGGCGGCTGTGATTGCTGTTTTCTTCTCGCCTTATCGTCGCTGGTTAAGTTTTATGCTGGCGGGGATGCTGGTGTGGGGACTCATTGAAGTAATTCGATTTGGTACACAAACCATGTTTGAATTATCAGTGACTTATAGTTATTTAACGGCATTAATGACCGCAATGGTAGTATTCACTTTAGTATTGTTACGTGAAGACCGCCGTGCAGAGCGCGCGATGGCAAAGCGCCAATGTATAGAGCACACGCCTGTATATGATGAAGAACAGCAATGTTCGAGCCGATAAGTGCCAGAACAAAATTTCAATGAAAATGCGCCTAGGGGCGCATTTTTTTATGAACGCATTAGTCCGATTTGAGATACAAAGCCTTACTTCTCAAAAGCCAAGTTATGTTAGGATGAAGCCAGTCAATTTTCCAACAATTACAATAGGCTTTAAGTCATGAAACTATCATCAATTCCTGTCGTAAAACTACCTTTAGTTGATGTCAGTACGGATCCACTTGATTTACTCGTGGCAGGTTTAGCGCTTCGTATGAAACAGCTTGCACGTACTAGCCCTAAATTCATTGAATTGGTTCATGAACGTCAATTCCGCATTCAAATCGGCACGGATTTAGGTGTTGCACGTCAAATTATTGTAAATAACGGACAGATTGATACTGTTTCAGGCGATGCTGAACAAGCAGACTTTATTTTGCAATTTGCGGACAGTGAACAGGGCGTGAAAACCCTAATGAAAGGTGACCCAACTGCATTCATGACGGGTATGCAAAATGGCAGTATTAAAATGGAAGGTGATTTTGGTCTACTGGTTTGGTTTAACCAAGTGGCGAAGTTAATTCCACCTAAACTTCCAAAACCGGTTAAAGAAAAAATCAAAATCGCACGTGCGTTTATTAAAGAAAAAACAGGTAAGTAAGATTTACTCTGTGTTCTCCTCCGTTAGGGGGGAGAATTTAAAAAAAGCCCTCAAAAGAGGGCTTTTTTAATGCTTCAGTGGTTATTCAACTTCTAAATTAAAGGTCACTGGACCGTCATTGACCAAATGCACTTTCATGTCGGCAGCAAAGATGCCTGTTTGTACATGGTCATATTGGCGCTTGGTGTAATCGACCAACTGTTCATACAGCGCTTTGGCATCGCTTGGCGGCATGGCAGGGCCAAAATCAGGGCGCAGGCCTTTTTGCGTTTGTGCCATCAGAGTAAATTGAGACACCAAGAGGATACCGCCGCCAGCTTGACTGACATTCCAGCCCATCTTGCCTTGTTCATCATCAAAAAAACGGTATTTCAAGATCTTATCGATCAGTTTTTTGCCCTTTTCTAAATCGTCAGCTTTACCAAGTCCTAAAAACACTAAAATACCGTGATTGATTTCACCCGTGATCTCACCATCGACCACCACTTTGGCTTCCAAAACACGTTGTAACAAGGCCCGCATAAATTCTTCCGAGTAGAAAATTGAACATAGGGCAAGGATTGTAGCAAAGACAGCATTCTTTCGAGGCGATGTTTAGAAAATTTTGGGCTCAAATATTTGAAAATGAACTGTATATTTTTTATAAATCCAATAATACGATTGAATTTATAAAAATAATCTGTTTTATCTATTTATTGAATGCCAGTATCTTTGCGGGGCAGGAAAGGTATTTAACAGAGAGATTAAGACGATGTTTAAGCGTTCTTTATTGGTTGCGATGTTAGCAACAGCAACAGCGGCGACTCAAGCAGCGCCATTAACCAAAGACAATGGTGCACCAGTAGGCGATAACCAAAACTCGATTACTGCGGGTCCTAATGGTTCAGTTCTACTTCAAGACGTACAATTGGTTCAAAAATTACAACGTTTTGGCCGTGAGCGTATTCCTGAGCGTGTGGTACATGCCCGTGGTACAGGTGCTTATGGTGAATTCGTTGCAACTAAAGATTTATCTGATCTAACCATTGCTTCATTGTTCAAAGCAGGTACCAAGACTCCAGTATTCTTACGCTTCTCTACTGTAATTCACGGTAAAGGTTCTCTAGAAACTTTACGTGACCCGCACGGTTTTGCGATTAAGTTCTATACACAAGAAGGCAACTGGGACTTAGTGGGTAACCAAACTCCAGTATTCTTTATCCGTGATGCGATCAAATTCCCAGACTTCATCCATGCCATGAAGCCTAGCCCAATCAACAACGTTCAAGACGCAAACCGCGTATTTGACTTCTTGTCTAGCCAGCCATGGGCAACCAACATGTTGACTTATGTGTATGGTAACCAAGGCGTGCCTACCAGCTACCGTGAACAAGACGGCTTTGGTGTACATGCGTACAAGCTTTATAACGACAAAGGCGAATACAAATACGTTAAATTCAACTTCCGCTCTAAACAAGGTGTGAAAGGTCTGAACGTTAAAGAAGCTGCTGAGCAACAAGGTAAAGATTTCAATCACTTGACTAACGATCTTTATAACAACATCAATGCTGGTAAATTCCCGAAATGGGATCTTTATATCCAAGTGTTAGATCCTAAAGATTTAAATAGCTTTGATTTTGACCCACTTGATCCAACAAAAATCTGGCCTACAGATTTAGTGAAAGAAACCAAAGTGGGGACTTTAACGCTCAACCGTATGCCGAAAAACTTCTTCAATGAAACTGAACAAGTGGTATTGGCTCCAGGTAACTTAGTTCCAGGTATCGAGCCTTCAGAAGACCGTCTATTACAAGGCCGTATCTTTTCTTACTCAGATACACAAATGTACCGTTTAGGTGCGAACCACCAACAAATTCCAGTCAATCGTCCATTAGTTGCTGTAAACAACAACAACCAAGATGGTTACATGAATGTTGGCGGCACTTCATCAAATGTGAACTACGAGCCAAGCCGTATTGAGCCAAAACCAGCGACTGCTAAAGCGCGTGCGGTTGAAACGCCGCTTTCTGGCACAGTTCAACAAAAAGGTGTGAAAGAGCAAAACTTCAAGCAAGCGGGTGAGCTTTACCGTTCATACTCTGCTAAAGAAAAAGACGATTTAATCATGAACTTGGCTGCGGATCTTGGCAACGTAAAAGATTCTGAAACCAAGCACATCATGTTGTCTTACTTCTACAAAGCAGATGCAGACTACGGTATGCGTATGACCAAAGCAGTAAACGGTAACCTTGCAACTGTAAAAGCCAAAGCAGCACAACTGAAAGACTAATTTCGATCAGTCTGACGGATTGGTAACTAGGGTCTAGAACGTTACCTCAAAAAAGTCCTATGAAGCTCCATACCTTTCCTGCACCCTAGGGGGAGTTTCATAGGCACTCCTTAAATATTCATTTTTATGAAATGAATTATTTCTAATTCAATTCTACATTCGATTTCTGTTGGAGTTCATCATGAAAGTTATGCAACATTTGACTTTAGCCAGTCTTCTAGCGTTTGGTTCCGCATTCGCAAACGTGGCAATCGCGGAAGATATCTCCCCCGCTAAAGCAACTGCAAGCGATCAGATGACCTCACAACAGGAATTGATCGCAATCTTCTTTGCTGCAGCCAAAACTGGCAATGAAGAAGTCATCAATGAATTTCTTAAGCACGGTTTTCCGGTCGATGTGCGCAATGCTTCGGGTTTTACACCACTGATGATGGCGACCTATTATGGTCATCAAAATATTGTGACTCGTTTGCTAGAACAAGGTGCAGACCGCTGCGCACGTGACAATAAAGGCAACACCGCATTGATGGGTGCCATGTTTAAATTAGAATGGGCGATTGCAAAGCAATTACGCCAAGTGGATTGCGATGCAAATGCCAAAAAAATGGGGCAAAAGACTGCAGAACAGTTTGCGCGTGAATTTGGTCAAGAAGAAAAATATCGACAGTTACTCAAAAAATAGTGAGCTTGATCGCGCTCAGCTTCAGCAAAAAAATTGAAAAAAGTCGATGAATCGCGGTGATTTATAAGTTATTCCACTAAATCAATCGGCTTTTTATCAATAAAGTATGCTTTAATGCAAAGAGTTGATAAAAACTGAAAGTCTTTATGTCTCCAATCATCCAATCCTTATTAGACACAGATCTGTATAAATTCACCATGCTTCAGGTGGTGTTACACAAATTTCCGCAAACCCATAGTGTGTATCACTTTCGTTGCCGTAACTTGGATGATACAGCCTATCCACTGGTTGAAATTTTGGATGATTTAAACATGCAGCTCGACATGCTTTGTCAGTTGAAGTTTAAAGAAGATGAATTGCAGTATTTACGCAGTTTACGTTTTATTAAAAGCGATTTTGTTGATTATCTTGAATTATTTCAGCTTAAACGTCGTTTTATTAAAGCTGGCATTGATGAAGAAGGTCGTTTAGATATTTGGGTAGAAGGCCCAATGGTTCAAGCGATGATGTTTGAAATCTTTGTTTTAGCCATCGTCAATGAATTATATTTCCAACGTATTCGTACACCAGAAGTTTTAGCCGAAGGTGAGCGCCGTTTGCAACATAAGATTGCCTTGCTGAAGCAGTATGAAGCACGGCAAAATCCAAATGATCCACCATTCTTGGTCTCTGATTTTGGCACGCGTCGTCGTTATAGTTATGCATGGCAAAAGCATGTAATTGAAGAATTAAATCAGGCTTCACCGTATATTTTCCGCGGTACAAGTAATGTTCTGATTGCCAAAGACTTGAACATTACTCCAATTGGTACAATGGCGCATGAGTTCCTACAAGCATTCCAAGCGCTTGATGTTCGTCTACGTAACTTCCAGAAGTCTGCGCTAGAAACATGGGTACAGGAATACCGCGGTGACTTAGGAATAGCCTTAACGGACGTTGTCGGTATGGATGCGTTCCTACGTGACTTCGATTTGTACTTTGCCAAACTATTCGACGGTTTACGTCATGACAGTGGCGACCCGTATGAATGGGGCGATAAAGCCTATGCACATTACAAAAAGCTTAAAGTCGATAGCAAAAGTAAAATGCTGACCTTTAGTGATGGTCTAAATATCGAAAAAGCGTGGGATTTGCATAATTACTTTAAAGACCGTTTCCAAGTTAGCTTTGGTATTGGCACCAACTTGACCAATGATATGGGGCAAACTGCGCTGAATATCGTACTGAAACTGGTTGAATGTAATGGTCAATCTGTGGCAAAAATTTCAGATAGTCCGGGTAAAACCATGACGGATAATGATACTTTCTTAGCGTATCTACGTCAGGTGTTTGACATCTCTGAAGTTAGCGCTTAAACACAGCATTAGATAAAACTAAAAAAGCCGAATCAATGATTCGGCTTTTTTATATCTAAAATATTGCTAAAGGAATGCAAAAATTCAGAATAATAGTGAAAATGACTTATGCTAAGATCGAATTTAATCGCACAAAATACAACACGAACAACGATGACAGCATCTACATTGAATTTTGGTCTGCTGATTGAAGCGGAAGAATTGGTTCCACATCTTGGTAATGAAAAACTACGGATCGTCGATTTGAGTCGTCGTTCGGTGTATGACCAATTGCATATTCCACATGCACTGCATGTGCAGCCGAAACTGTTAGTGCGCCAAGAAGAACAAGCGATGGGGCTTTTACCTGACCAAGCCGGTTTAGAACAGCTCATCAGCTATCTGAATATCAGTCCAGAACATCATGTAGTAGTGTATGACGATGAAGGTGGGGCATGGGCTGGTCGACTGATTTGGAACTTACATTGCCTCGGTTTTGAAAATACCAGTCTCCTCAATGGTGGCATCCATGCTTGGCTTGGGGCAGGCTTACCGACCTCGTCTGAAATTGAGCAATTTGAACCCGTGAGCCCATTGGTTGAAGTAAGTGCAGAGGCGCGTGCTCAGTATCAAACAAACTATGATGAGCTATTGGCTCGTGTACAGCAGGAGCAGATCCAAGTATGGGACTGCCGTACCGAAGATGAATATACAGGCTTACGTTTGGCTGCGCGACGCGGCGGTCACATTCCGGGGGCACGACATTTCGAATGGAGTACTGCCCTTAACCGAGAAAATCATTTAAAATTGCATCCTTTAGAACGCACACAACAACGCTTAGAACAATTGGGATTCAATTTAAACGAACCCGTGGTGGTGTATTGTCAGTCCCATCATCGGTCGGGCCTAGCTTATATACTGGGACGTTTACTCGGTTGGAATATTCGAGCTTATGATGGTGCGTGGAGCGAGTGGGGCAACCGACTCGATAGTCCTGTGATCACCGGAGAGTTGCCGTCTTGAGCCTTACATCTCAGTTAAAAAAACAAATTTTTATTCAAGCTCAGCGTGTTGTTCCACAGCACAAATTATCACGTATCGTGGGTAAATTGGCTGCAAGCGAAAACCCTGTGGTGAAAAATGCCGTGATTACCGCATTTAAAGCGCAGTATGGCATCGACATGTCGATTGCTGAGCAAAGCAATGCCTTAAAATTTAAATCCTTCAATGAATTTTTCACTCGCTCTTTAAAAGAAGGCGTGCGTGCAGTCGATGCTGATCCATCCAGTGTTGTTTCACCTGCAGATGGTGCGATTTCACAACTGGGTAAAATTGAAAATGGTGATGTATTTCAGGCCAAAGGCCAGAAGTTCACTGTTGAAAACCTAATTGCCGATCCACAATTGGCTGAACCCTTTAAAAATGGGCAGTTTGCTACGGTTTATTTGTCACCAAAAGACTACCACCGTGTACATATGCCATTTGCAGGGACATTGACAGAAACTTTGTATGTACCGGGTGAATTATTCTCTGTAAACCAAACCACTGCTGAAAATATTCCGGGTTTATTTGCTCGCAATGAACGCATGGTCTGCTTATTTGATACAGAAGTTGGTCGTATGGCGGTTGTACTGGTAGGTGCAATGATCGTGGCAGGTATTGAAACCGTGGCTACAGGTAAAGTTAAACCGACAGGGCGTTTGGAACTGAATCAACACGATTTATTCTTAGAAAAAGGTGCAGAATTGGGCCGTTTCTATTTAGGTTCAACAGCGGTTGTGTTGTTTGAAGAAAACAAAATGCAATGGGATGCGACCTTTAAAGCCAACTCGACTGTGGTGATGGGCGAAGCTTTAGGGCATACCATTTAATGAATTCCCTGTCCCTTTAGGAGAGGGTTAGGGAGAGGTTTTTGAGCTAAGCTGATGTATTCAAAAAAGAATCCCTTCTAACCTCCCTTTATTAAAGGAATGAATAAAAAAAAGCGCCATCAGGCGCTTTTTTTTAATTTCAAAATTTAGCGTTTTACGACAATCGAGTCGATACTGCTATGACGTAAAGTTTGCTGTGCAATCACAGCAGCTTCTTGTGAATCATAGGGGCCAGACACAACGCGATACCAAACTTTGCCGTTTTCATTACTTTGAATCACATCGGCAGATAAACCGTTCAAAATAATTTCAGCACGTCGTGCATCGGCTTGATCAGGATCATCATAACTGCGCACTTGCAGAATATAACTTGCAGCAACAGGCGCAGTTTCTGTGGTTTCTAGTCCAAGCTCTGTGGTTTCAACTGGCTTTTGTTCTGGTGCATCAACAATCACCACCGTTTCTTTATTTTCGGTTTCTGGAACAGCTTGTTCAGGAATTGGCGTCACTTGTTGCTGAGGCAATAGGTCGTAGAAACGATAGTCTTTATTGGTTTCTTCTTGGTAGTGTTCAGAGGTAATTTGACCTTTTGGCTTCACAGGCTCCCAAGGTTTCCAAAGCATGAGCGCAACTAAGAAACTCAACACGATTAAAATGATGACAAGTGTACCTAGCCATGCTGGAATCAATGGTTTTTTAGGCTTATTTGGCCGATCAGATACACCGCGCTGCGTTTTTCCAAACACGTGGAAACCTCATTTAATTTTAATTGTCACGAACCACTTTGGGGCAGCCCAAAGTAGCAAGTCTTGATTGTTATATATTACATGAGTGTCATCAGGAATTTGTTTAATTTTCACAATTTCAGCACAGCCAAGATGACACGGACATATTGCTGAATATAAACGAAATACAGGCTCATTTCGAGCCTGTATTGAAAAGGATTCTTTTTAGCACAATGCAATTGATGACGCTTAAACCCATGCGCTGTGTTTGTGCATGGGCGATGCCGATGAATTTCTATTGTGCTCGCAACATAAAGGGTTGCTTACATGCTTTCAGGCGCACTCACACCCAATAATTCAAGACCATTGCGTAAAACTTGCTGTACGTTTACAGACAGTAATAAGCGAGCTTGAGTCAGTTCTGCATCATCACCCAAGACTTTATTTTCGTTGTACCAACCATGGAACAACGCCGCCAACTCTTTCAAGTAGTTACCCACTTGGTGTGGTTCATAGCTGTTTGCTGCACGAACCACAATTTCAGGATAAGCCGCAAGTTTAGCAAGAACTTCAGTTTCAGCTTCTAACTCAAGTTTAGCTGCAAATTGACGTGCAGCTTCAGCAGAGAATTGAACGTCTGTCGCAGCAGCTTTTTCGAGCATACGGCAGATACGTGCGTGTGCGTATTGGATGTAGTACACCGCATTGTCTTTACTTTGAGACACAGCAAGGTCTAAGTCGAAGTCAATGTGTTGTTCTGATTTACGCATGACGTAGTAGAAACGAGCAGCATCGTTGCCCACTTCTTTACGTAAGTCACGTAAAGTCACGAATTGACCTGAACGAGATGACATTTGAACCATCTCGCCGCCACGCCATAGGCTCACAAATTGAACCAAAAGTACGGTCAATTTTTTAGAATCATAGCCAAGCGCATCAATCGCTGCTTTCACACGTGCAATATAACCGTGGTGGTCTGAACCCCAAATATCAATGATATCGGTATAGCCGCGTTGTAGTTTATTTAAGTGATAAGCAATGTCGGATGCGAAGTATGTAGTTTGACCATTACGACGTTTCACAACACGGTCTTTTTCATCACCAAAATCAGTTGATTTGAACCAGATGTTGCCATCTTTTTCGTATAAGAAACCACGTTGATCGAGCATTTGTAATGCTTCATCAATTTTTTCAGTCAAGGTTGCTTCGCTGAACCATTGATTGAAAGTCACGCCAAATTCACCGAGGTCATCTTTAATGTCATCGAGAATGGCTTTCAGCGCAGCTTGATGGAACACACGGTAACCCGCAGCCAAATGGTTTTGTGAATTATGAATTAGGCCATCAATGTGTTTTTCTTTATCGCCTGAAACAACGACTTTATTGCCTTCGCTATCGAGTTCAGCGGCATATTGCACATCTTCTGGAACATCTTTGTAGATGTCGGCAACAGGGCGTACATAAGCATCGCCATCTTTGTCGATAATGCTTTGTGCGATTTCTTTAACGTAGTCGCCTTGGTATGCATTTTTAGGGAAGATCAGTTGTTGACCGGTCAATTCTAAATAACGCAAGTAAGTCGATGTCGCCAAGATATCCATTTGACGACCAGCATCGTTGACATAGTATTCACGGTCAACTTTGGCACCTGTTGCTTCAAGAAGATTGGCAACGGTCATACCGTAAGCTGCGCCACGACCATGACCAACATGTAGGCTAGACGTTGGGTTGGCTGAAACGAATTCCACTTGAACACGTTTTTCAGCGTTGGCCTGTGTACGACCGAACTGATCTTTCTGAGCTTGAATTTGGTCTAAGACAGCAAATCGTTGGTCAGCATTTAAAAAGAAGTTAATAAAGCCAGGACCTGCAATTTCTGCTTTGCTGATATCTGCGACTTCTGGAAGATTTGCCAGAATTTTTTCGGCTAAATCACGCGGCTTCATACCTGCAGCTTTAGAAGCAATCATGGCAATGTTTGACGCAAAGTCACCGTGGCTTCGGTCTTTGGTTCGGGTCAAATTGCTAGTATTGTTCCAGTCATTTGGGAGTACACCTTCAGCTTGAAGGGATTGCACTGCATGATCGAGCGCTGCTTGTATTGCCGTATTCATAATCAGTCGAAAAATAAATGTCGCAGAAAAACGGTAAATATAGCAAATTTCAGGCTCTTTAGGTGAACCCATTTGTTGCGAATAAAAAATATTCGATAAAAGTGAAGCATTGCTTATATCGAAGTAAAACGATATAAGTGGTTTAGCGATTCAGGATCACTGCTTGAGTATATGGATATGTCACAACCCACCCCTAAAATTTTTGGCAATGTGCCGAAGTTAGCTGCACGCTGGGCGCTGATTATCGTGCCGTTTATTTTGTCTTGTCTCATGAGCGGCATTATTTCGTTTATTAATATGCTCAGAAATTTAGGTTGGTTTGAGGGTTTTCTTACCCTATGGCTGCATAATTGGATGATTTCTTGGGCAATTGCTTTTCCCATTGTGCTGATTTTATTGCCGTTTGTTCGAAAATTTACAGGCCTGCTGGTTGATATGTCAGGACCACAGCCACCTGCAAAATAAGCCTGCATGTAAGTCACAGTTGAGTAAAACGGTGACTTACTGCATTTCGCTTTAAATATTTATAGGCTATCGCGACAACTTACGGCTTTAGAGAGTAATTCGGCTTTGTTGTTTTGGAAGGTATAGAGTTTTGAGGCATTAAACACTTTAATGACTTTGGCCTGAGCGACAGCGGTTTTAAAGCTTTGGAACTTTTGCTGATGGGCTGTCTCAAACGGATTTCCAAAGTTTTTATTGTCGAGCAGAATTTGAATTTGCCCCACATTTGTATCATGTGCTTTTAGGATCTCTTGGCCATCCGCGTTGCTTATACTGAAAGTTGGGCGCTGAGTGCTGATTTTGCAATTCAATTTGAGGCTCAAGGTGAAATTGTCTGCCGATTTATTTTTGAGGGTAGATGTGCCTTGTTGATCATTTTCAATATAGACCCACTGATTTTTCGGCATATTGGTCAGCAGAGTTTCTAACTGTTGTTGGGTACTTTTGCTGATATCGACAGTGCCTTTTTTATCGATTTCAGGGGCTTTTTCTTTACCGAGCATGCCCATCACTTTGTCGCTGACTGTGCTACTGGTTTTGGAAATGGTCTGGCAAGCGCTTAAGCTACTGATGATTAGAATGAATGGTAGTGTATAGATGGCAGGTAAATGCATAGATTTTATTGTTCTATTAAATTTTCGGATCGGCAAAGTTTAACGGTTCTACGCATAAAGCTCAAACCTGCGGCCAATCTCCTTTGAGGAGGACTGCTGCAGGCGGCTAAAGCAGCCATTCTACACAGGCACGAATAATTCCCAGTGCAAGGCCAATAAAACCGCCGACCACGACACCATTGACTCGGATCATATGCAGGTCGCCACCGACTTCGTTTTCGATCTTATCGATCATTTCACGTGAGTCCCATTCATGTATACGTTCACTGATAAACCGAATGACTTTTTCACTATATTGGTCGGAGAGATTGATGGCAATATCACTCATTTTCTCATTCAGCAATTGGCGTACAGCGACATTAGAGACAATATTTTCGCCCACTTGTTGAATGGCGACGCGTAGGTTTTGTGCAATGCCTGAGTTGGGCTTTTCTAAATCAGAACGAATCGCGTCGCATAAAATCACCACTGCACCACTGATAAAATTCAACATTTGTGGACTATCGAGCATGGCATCTTTGGTACTGTTCAGGCGTTGGCTGGCTACACTTTGATTGTCTGCCAACTCATGCATGAGTTGCTGTGCCATGTCTTCGATTTTACGACGCCACGGATGTTCATGGTCGGCAAGCATCGACTCGACACGACTGACCAGTGAATCAATGGTGCGCTGTTGTACATCAATACCAATCCAACTCGCACCTTTGGCGAGCTTCCATACCCCAAGTTCTTTAAACAATTGACGTGATAAATCACGGGTTTGTTCAGGGTGTTGTAGCATCCAATCATGGGCTAAATCCAGTCCACGTTGCAGGACATCTTGATGGAAGTCATTTTCTAAAACTGCCCGTAGCATTTCACTGGCAAGATGGTTGACTTGCGTATTGCGTACCCATTGCACGCTGTTATTTTGGATAAATCGTCCAATTTGTTCCTGACCGACAAATTCAAAAATTTTCGGTACCGTTTGCTGAATGACTTGGGTCACTTGAGCATTATTGTGCGGATTGGCCAACCATTTCCCGACGGCAAGAGAGAGATCCGTCTCCGCTAAGCTTTTTTCAACCACTTGTGGTGAAAGAAAATTCTCCTGAACAAAGCGGCCCATTGACTCGGCAATGCGTGCTTTATTACGAGGAATAATTTCTGTGTGGTCACGTAAAAATTTAGGAATCGGAATCCGACCAAAGGGATTGCGAAATAAAACGGTTATCGCATACCAGTCTGCCAAACCACCAACCACGCCAGCTTCTGCTGAAAGCATCAAAATATGAATGAGCCAGACGTATTCGGGCAGCAATTTAGCTGCGATCATCAATGCAATCCACGCCAGCACAGCCACCACCAAAGCAATGGTGGCAAAGCGTTTACTGCGTTGCAGACTGGGTGAAACAGCGGGCTGTTCAATTGGGTTCATCAATGATCGGGTCTCTATGGGTTGACTTATTTGGTGGCAGGCTCAGCGGCTACAGGCAAAGGATTTCCTTGGCTGTCTAAACCATATTTAGCCCCGAGTGATTGCAAAATCAAGCGAGCATCAAAGGCATCCTGAGGGGCTTTGGCACGATCTTTATAGCAAGTAATACTGTAGGAAACTTGAGTTGGATCGAGTGTGACCACCTGTGGAACGTCATAAAACGGGCCTGGCCAAAAACCAGGATGGCGACGGTAATAGCCATATGGATAAGGCATAGGGTCTGGGTAAATCACTGCTTGGCGTGGCGGTTTTTGACTCCGGTTACTCGGGTCATCCATGACTTTAAAATATTGAAAGCCATTGTGTAGGGTGGTTTGAGCGGCTTTAACCAAGGTGATTTCTTCGGCAGTGCCATAGCTCATATTGGGTCTAGCTTGGAAGCTAATCCGATAGCTTTGAGCATTTAATGGCGTTGCAGTATAACGACCCAATTGTTCGAAGGTTAAAGGCTTCGATGGGGTGCTTGCACAGCCGGTGAAGCCCAGTGCTGCGGTCATGGCTGCTGCGATAATGAGTTTGTTCATGCGCATACTCCTGTTCAGTCGGTTCTTGGCAAGGGGAGATACTGGCCAAAAGCCGTCAATTAAAAGCTAGAATTGGGCTGGGTTAAAAATTCCAATTCCTCTGCTGTGGATGTTCTGCCCAATACCAAATTGCGATGAGGGTAACGTCCAAATCGATCGATAATCACTTTATGCTTTTTTTCAAATTCTAAGTTTATCGGATTGCCTAGTTGCTCAAATAATTTTAACGCGCTTTGATGGATTTTTGTCGATTCGCTATGCATAAAGGGCATATATAAAAATGAGCGCTGTTCAGGACTTAATTGTAGGTCTAAACCCTGTGCGATGGCTTCTTGGGCAAGTGCCAAAGCCAGCGCATCTTGGGCAAAAGCCAAGCCAGAATCACGGAATAAATTTCGAGAAAATTGATCTAAAACAATAATTTCAGCCAAGCGACCTTCGGCATTAGTACGCCATTGCCATAGTTCTGCTTGACTGGCTGCTTGATGGATGTCTTTAAACTTTTTTTCGATTAAAACATCAAAATTATTGCTTTTAGCGAACCAATTGGGCTGATTTTCTGGGTTAAACCAAAATTCGAGAATATCTTGATAATTCATAAGTTTTAAGCATTATTAGCATATATTTGTTTATAAAATCACAAATTTCAAATGTCATATAGAGTAAGTTTGTGATAAAAAATTGCCAAAATAAAATCACGGTTTGTCTCAAAACTATACAGTGGGTCATTTGCCCACTTCAAATCGCGTTATACTGATATAAACTGATGATTTTATTTTAGTAGTTTCTTCCATTTAAGCGAGATAGCAATGAGTCAACCCGAATCGACCTCTCAAGACATTTTACCGACTTGGGTAGATTCTTCGCTGATTAAAGGAATGTTGCGCGGTATTGAGCGTGAAAGCTTACGTATGCAAAGCAACGGTTTCTTGTCTCAGGCCGACCACCCCCAAGCCTTGGGTGCGGCTTTGACTCATCCGCATATTACGACAGACTATTCTGAAGCTTTAATGGAATTTATCACGCCGCCAAAAGAAACCATTACCGAGGCTTTGAACTATCTGCAAGATATTCACGCTGTTGCACATACGCATTTAGAACATGGTGAAAAACTTTGGCCGTTGTCGATGCCATGCATGTTGGATAAAGACGAAGACAGTATTCGTTTAGCGCAATATGGCAGCTCGAATATAGGACGTTTTAAAACCTTGTACCGTCGTGGTTTAGGGGTGCGCTATGGTCGCCGGATGCAGACCATTTCAGGGGTGCATTATAATTTATCCTTCCCAGATCATTTCTTTGAAGCACTGCAACAGCACGAAACTGACGATGCCCTCAAAGCATTGAGCTTACAGGATTATCGCAGTCACCGTTATTTTGGCCTGATCCGTAATTTTATTCGTTTAACGCCATTGGTGATGTTTTTGGTTGGGGCGAGCCCGTCGGTGTGTAAATGTTTTATGACTGGACGTGAACATCAGCTGTTACCGCTCTTAAAAGGCACGTTATTTTTACCTTATGCAACGGCACTGCGTATGGGAAATTTTGGCTATCAAAATTCAGCACAAAAACAGTTAGGGATTCACTACAACGACATTCAGGCGTATTTGGAAGGTTTGCAAAAAGCGGTGCATACCCCATATGCCGCATTTAGTCATTTAGGTTTAAATGATGAACAGGGCGAACCGATTCAAATTAATGACCATGTATTGCAAATTGAAAATGAATACTACAGTTTGGTTCGTCCGAAACAAGTGCCACAGGATGGTGAAACACCATCTAAAGCCCTGCAAAATCGTGGCGTAGGTTATGTTGAATTACGCGCAGTAGATGTCAATCCTTATAGTCCGATTGGGATCAATGAAGACACAGCAGGCTTGCTTGAAGTGGTGGCTTTATACTGTTTATTGCAAGACAGCCCAGCATTGTTAGATGCCGAACAAAATGAAATTGAGAAAAATCAGGCGGAAGTAGTGAACCGTGGTCGTGCGCCAAACGCGGTGATTTTACAGCAAGGTCAGGCGATTCCAATTGAAACATGGTGTCGTACACATGTTGCAGCGATGCAACCGTTGGCTGAATTGCTGGATGATTCTTACAATACAGATATTTACACTCAGGCAATGGCTGTGATGCAATCACGCATCGATGAAGTCGATGAAACATTGTCGGCACGTATGATTAGCGATACTTTAGAACAAGGTGGAACTTGGGGCTTTGGTAGCTTTATGGCCTTACAACATGCTGAAGTGTATGAGCAGCATGTCTTGAGCCCTGAAACTGCAGGATATTTTGCAAAAGCTGCTGAGCAGTCTTTAGAAAAACAGGCGCAACTTGAGCAAGACTGCACCTTGAGTTTTGAAGAATATTTGAAAAACTTTAGATAAAAAATTTTAAGAGGATTTACCATGAAATGGAGTTTCCGCTTCGTGAGTGGTTTGTTGTTTTTAGCCAGCGTGATCGGTATGTCTTTTGCGCTGTTTTTAGAACATGTACAAGGCTTAGAACCTTGTCCGTTGTGCGTATTCCAACGTATTGGTCTGATTGGACTCGGCATCATTTCATTGATTGCGTTGATTCACAATCCAGCATCGAATTGGGGTAAACGCATTTACGCATTGTTGGGGACACTGTCGATTTTATGGTCTGCTGGGGTGGCTGCGCGTCATATTTGGCTGCAAAACTTACCGCCAGACAAAGTACCGAGCTGTGGCCCGGGACTGGATTATTGGGTAGAAACGCTGCCGTTAAAATCGGTCTTTGAGCAAGTGCTGACCGGCTCTGGTGAATGTGCCAAAGTGGATTGGACGTTCTTGGGGCAATCGTTACCGGTTTGGTCATTGGTGTTTTTTGCGGTATTAACCTTGCTCAGTCTTTGGCAGTTATTGCGTAAATATCCAAGCAAACCAGTCCCACGTTTACGTGATAAATTTTAATTCTATGATGCAAAAAAAAGCCCTCAACTGAGGGCTTTTTTATACGAGTCTGCATGGGGGAAGTTTACCCTAGGTTAGGGCAATGCCTTCCACACTTTCCAAGTCCATCATAAATTCATAGATATGATCACAAGCTTTATCGTCATTGTTTGGATAGAACCAATGCACGATTTGCTCAGCCACTTGCGGATGATGCTGAATTTCAAAATGGTTCAAGCCATAAAAAATTGCTTTATGTGAATCTGGCACTTTCAGTTGATAACGTGCATTTGGGTGTTCCCCCAACGCACTTTTCACGCTGACCAAGTAATCTCCAATTACATGCCGCGTTTTATTGCGACGATGTTCATATTCGATGGTCCCTGCCACGAGGTAGGTATTGATGTGTGATGGAATCGGGGCAGGTTTACGGTTGTCATCCATGAGCCCAATACGAACATCATTATGTTCCCAATCGTCATCACGCACGCTGCCATAGCGCAAATCTAAAATGCCGTTACTGCGAATATTCACCACATGCCCCACGATTTTGACCAAGGGGAAACGCCCCAATTGATCTTGCAGATGAAATCCGATACGTTCAAGCACAGCACCATGATGTGGTGAACCCAAGCAGACTAGATTTTCGACTTGATGAATCCATTGATACATATTTTGTTTGCCATAAAAAATGGCACTACGGGACACTAAGCCCCCCATACTATGACCAATTAAGTCGATACTGGTAATGCCGGGGTTGCGACGGACCAAATCTTCTAATGTATTGGCTAGGCTGCGACCATTGGTCGAGATACGACGACCTGTATTGTAATTTAAATACAGCATGGTGTTATGGTCACGTTGAGAAAGTAATTTTTCACCAATGCCGCCATATTTGGCTGTCGACCATGACAGATGATTCATGCAGAGCCCATGAATCAACAGGGTAATACGACCGGTTAATTCGCCTTTTTGTACCGCACCATAATGGTCGTAAACCACCATCGGTAAGGCCATCGGGTTGTGATATTTCAGTAAATAGTCGCCCAAGACCCCATTCAGCGCGCCCACTAAAAAATGTAAAGATGGCGTGAGCGGTTTGTCGTGTAAGCGTGGGAATTTTTCAATAATGCTACGCAGCGTTGGTGCGAGTAAATAATTGCCATAATTGAAAAAGGTGTTGTAAGAAAATTCATAAATCCGTGCAATGGTCGGCTGCTTATGAAAGGCTTTCGAGCCTTGTTCGCTCATTCCAAAAATACTGATTAAAATTTCACGTTGAATGTTTTTGATCAAGTCATGCACGACATCACTAAAACGCATTGTCACGAGCTGTGCCAAACCTTCCAGAACATCAGCTTGACTGGGTGGTGTGCGATCCCATTTACAATAGGTTTCATGCAATGGTGTTAAGCTAGGCATAATGTTCCTATCCTTACATTCAATGCTATCCCTCGATTGTATTTATTACTGGAATAGCCTGAAGTTTCATTGTTTATTTTATAAAATTCTCACGAACAGCTTTTACAATACCGATAACAGACCTGTCGGTGAATGCCTTTTGTCTGACAATTTTACTAAAAATTCAAATTTAGAAAATGTGACGCAGTTAGCACTTATATGCCACTTTTAAAGCAATTTAAAGATCAATTTGGAATCAAAATGATGAATATTGTGTATTTGCATGGTTTTCAAAGTAACTCAAATTCAGTGAAAGGGCAGATATTGCGGTGCTATTGCGCAGACTTAAATGGTGTGCATGTGCATTTGCCAGATTTGAATATGCCACCGCTACAGGTGATGCAGCAGATGTCAGAGCTGATTGACGGTCTAGATGATGTGGTTTTAGTGGGCAGCAGCTTAGGTGGCTTTTATGCGACGCAGTTGATGGCACGCCATCACATTCCTGCGGTGCTCATCAATCCTGCGGTCTATCCATGGCAATTATTTCGTGATTTATTTGGCGAGACGGCATTGCCCTATCAGGTGACTGAAACGTGGTGCTTGGATGATGCACAGCTTAATCAAATGCAGGCTTTGGCGGTATCTAAGGTTAAGAATGTAGATCAACTGTTGGTCTTGCTCCAACAAGGTGATGAAACCTTGGATTATCGAGATGCCGCTGGTTTTTATAGTGCGGCTCAAGCCGGCATGGCCATGTTGATCACTGAGGTGGGTGGAACACATGGCATGGATGATTTTGCAGAAAAAATACCGATGCTCTTGCAGTTTTTGTCCGATGCTGTCAAAAATATGTCTAAATAAAATGATCCAATACAAATGCTGACATGCCAGATCTAACATACAAAAAATGGGCAGTTACGACATCATTTGACGTTTAAATTGTTTAAGAAAATGGCGGCTGATCGCAAGAGATATGCATTTTAATAAAAAAGCATATACTGTAGCGCTTGAAGAAATGTTTTAACCAAAAAAGCAGGGAATTTTGCAACGTGACGCAATATACGGCTCAATCACTTGAAGTTTTATCTGGCCTAGATCCGGTACGTCGTCGTCCGGGGATGTATACAGACACTACACGACCAAACCATTTGGCGCAGGAAGTGATAGATAACGCCGTCGATGAAGCGCTTGCAGGACATGCCAATAAAATTACCGTGACAGTGTATAAAGATGGCTCATTGTCAGTTGAAGATAATGGTCGTGGGATGCCAGTTGACATCCATCCTGAGTATGGTCAAAGCGGGATTGAAATCATTCTGACCAAACTACATGCCGGCGGTAAATTCAGCACAGACAATTATCAATTTTCAGGTGGTTTGCATGGTGTGGGGATTTCTGTCGTCAACGCATTGTCCAACCGTGTTGAGGTGGAAGTTCAACGTCATGGCAACCTGTATAAAATGGCCTTTGAACACGGTGAGCCAGTTGCGCCACTGGAAGTTTTAGAAGGTAAATGTGCCAAACGTGCGACTGGAACAACCGTGCATTTTTGGCCTGAAGCGAAATATTTTGACTCGCCTAAATTTGCCTTAAAAGCACTTAAACATAATTTAAAAGCCAAAGCAGTATTGGCAGCCGGTCTACAAATCATTTATGTAGATCAAATCAATAACGAAAAAATTGAATGGCAGTTTGAAAATGGTCTGGTTGACTATTTGATGGATGAACTGCAAGACCGTGACATCGTTCCTGCCCCTGCATTTGTGGCGACCGGTGAGGCAGAGCGTGCCAGCGCTGAGTTTGCGATTTGTTGGAATGTGGAAGGTGGTGAGTCCATTCAAGAGTCGTATGTCAACCTCATCCCGACTGCGCAAGGCGGTACCCATGTCAATGGTTTACGTTCGGGTGTGACAGATGCGATTCGTGAATTCTGTGAATTACGGAATTTATTGCCACGGAATATGAAGCTATCTGCCGAAGATGTGTGGGATGGCGTCAACTTTATTCTGTCTTTGAAATTCCAAGAGCCACAATTCTCAGGTCAGACCAAAGAACGACTTTCAAGCCGTGAAGCCTCTGGTGTGGTGTTAAATATTGCCAAAGATGCCTTTGCACTGTGGCTGAATCAAAACTCCGATATTGCCATGCAACTGGCTGAAATGGTGATTGCCAAAGCCGGTCGCCGTTTAAAAGCTGCGAAAAAAGTTGAACGTAAAAAGATCGTTTCAGGTCCAGCCTTACCAGGTAAATTGGCCGACTGTGTGGGCCATACCCTCGAAGAATCAGAACTGTTTATTGTGGAAGGGGATTCTGCAGGTGGTTCTGCCAAGCAAGCACGTGATAAGAACTTCCAAGCGATCATGCCGATCCGCGGTAAGATTTTAAATACTTGGGAAGTGTCATCTGATGAGGTCTTAGCATCGCAAGAAGTACATGATATTGCGATTGCGATTGGTGTAGATCCGGGCAGTGACGACTTGTCAGAACTACGTTATGGCAAGATTTGTATCTTAGCCGATGCCGACTCGGATGGTTTGCACATTGCGACATTACTCTGCGCACTGTTTGTCAAACATTTCCATACTCTAGTTGAGGAAGGACATTTGTTTGTGGCGATGCCACCGCTGTTCCGTATAGATGACAATAAAGATGTGCACTATGCCTTGGATGAAGATGAGTTGGAAAGCATCTTGAAGAAATGTAAAACCAAAAATCCTCAGATCACACGCTTTAAAGGATTGGGCGAGATGAACGCGAGTCAGCTGCGTGAAACGACTATGGATCCCGATACACGCCGTTTGGTGCAACTGGATTTGGATGACGTACAGTTTACTTCAGGTTTACTCGACAAATTATTGGCGAAGAAACGCTCTTCAGACCGTAAACATTGGTTAGAACAGAAGGGTAATTTGGCCGATTTGGTGGTTTAAAATTGCAATAAGAAAAAAACCACGCAAGTGGTTTTTTTTTGCTTCAAATGTAGGAAAAGCTGCATGATTTGTGTGCTAAAACACCGTATTTTTTGAAAAACGTCGCAAAATTGTTCAATTATAGGTCAAATGTTGGATACAAGTTTGTATGCATCTTTGCGGTGATTTTACGGTGTTTGGATCGAACCATAAAAAATTACAAGCAAAGTTTATGATTGTAACTGTATGAAAAATAATATTTAAAAATAAATAAAAGCACTCAATCAAAATAAAAAATAAGGCTTGGCACAGTTATTGAATTGCTCTGTTGTGATGAAAGACAACAAATGCATTTTAAAAATGTGACTTACAAGCTTAGGTTGGGAGTGTGAATAATGTTTCAACGCAATGTATTTGCTAAAAGTATTTTAGCGGCAACGATGACTGGGGCGATTGCTTTAACGGGCTGTTCAAAACCCGCAGAAGAAAAAACAGAAAGCGCTGCATCTGAACCAAAAGCCGCTGCAGCAAGTGGTGACACCATTAAAGTCGGGATCTTACATTCGCTGTCAGGCACGATGGCGATTTCAGAAACTTCTCTAAAAGATACGGCCTTGATGGCGATTAATGAAATTAATGCGAATGGCGGGGTATTGGGTAAAAAACTAGAACCTGTGGTGGTGGATCCGGCATCGGACTGGCCACTATTTGCGGAAAAAACCCGTCAGTTGATTACCCAAGACAAAGTAGCCGTGATTTTTGGTTGCTGGACGTCGGTATCTCGTAAGTCGGTTTTACCCGTGGTTGAAGAATTAAATGGCTTATTGTTCTACCCTGTTCAGTATGAAGGTCAGGAACAGTCTAAAAATATTTTCTACACAGGTGCAGCACCGAATCAGCAAGCGATTCCTGCAGTGGAATATTTGATGAGTGAGGAGGGCGGTAAAGCTGAGCGTTTTGTACTGCTCGGTACGGATTATGTTTACCCACGAACGACCAATAAAATTCTACGTGCTTTCTTAAAGTCGAAAGGCATTGCCGATGCAGACATCATGGAAGAATATACCCCATTTGGTCATAGCAACTATCAAACCATTGTGGGCAATGTGAAGAAGTTTGCGGCAGGGAAAAAGACGGCTGTGATCTCGACCATTAACGGCGATTCAAATGTGCCGTTCTATCGTGAATTGGGCAACCAAGGCATCAAAGCTGCGGATATTCCAGTGATGGCGTTCTCTGTGGGTGAAGAGGAATTACGCGGTATCGATACCAAGCCGCTGGTAGGACACTTGGCGTCGTGGAACTACTTCATGTCGGTGAAAAATCCAGTGAATACTGAATTCACCAATAAAATGAAGCAGTATGCCGTGGAATACAAACTGCCAAATGCCGATAAATTTGTGACCAATGACCCGATGGAGGCTACCTATGTCGGCATCAATATGTGGAAACAAGCGGTAGAAAAAGCAGGAAGCACAGATGTCGATAAAGTGCGTGAAGCTATGGCCGGCCAAGAATTTAAAGCGCCATCGGGCTATACCTTGCAAATGGATGCGTCGAACCATCATTTGCATAAACCAGTCATGATTGGTCAGATCCGTGCCGATGGTCAGTTTGATGTGGTGCACAAAACCGCAAAAACCATTGCTGCAGAGCCATGGAGCCCGTACATCCCGAAATAATTCAATCCAAATGCCTACTGCCATTGTGTAGTGGGCATGTTTTGATGTGATCCCTAGATGGGGTTGTTCTATTACTCAATAGGGATGCTTATAAGATGAAAAAATTACGCAATTTCCCGATCCTTTTTCTATTCCTGAGCCAATTATTCTGTCTGCAAATCGTGCATGCAGAAACTGCAGCGAATGTCGTGCCTACGGTGCAATCTGTGCAGCAAGGTGACGCCATTCAGCAATTTGTTCGCGGGAGTTTTACCGAGCGACGTAGTTTACTGAATCAATGGCCGGGCGATATTGAATCCTTAGATCAGTTGGCAGCATTGGTCGAAAAAGACCAGTTATATAGTGGTCAAAGCGGTCAAACCTATATTTTAGAAACTGAAGAAAAATTATTGAGCTATCCAGATTTGCAAACCGTGACGGATTGGCCTGCCGATTTATCTCAAGTGACTTTGGTGAATACCCTTCGTAAAGCCTTAACGTTTGCGCAAGCGAAAGAAAAGCTGCAATCGGATGATTTAAACCAGCGTTTAGATGCGATCGATATTTTAGAAAATAACTTGGCTGAGTTGGATGTTAAAAATATTAATCAATTGTATTTAAATGAAAAAAATAACAAAGTTAAAGCCCATTTAGCGCAGCTCAAAGCACGCTTGGATTATCAAAACCCTGATGTTTTACAAAAAATACAGGCGGCCAAAGTGCTGCAAGATTCTAACCGTCCCGATGTGTTGGCGATGGTGGAACAGGAATTACAACAAGCCAACCTGCATCCTGAGTTAAAAGCCGCACTGACAGAAGCCAAGAGCAATATTAAAACTCGTATTCAGGCCAGTGAATGGACTGGACATGTCTTTTCAGGTCTCAGCACGGCCAGTATTTTACTACTGGCGGCGTTGGGCTTAGCCATTACGTATGGTCTGCTAGGCGTGATTAACATGGCGCATGGTGAACTGATCATGATCGGGGCCTATACCACTTATGTGGTGCAAAGCCTGTTTAAGAGTCATCTCAGTAGCTATGTCGATTGGTACTTGATTGCCGCGATTCCTGCCGCATTTATTGTAAGTGCTTTGATCGGCATGTTGATTGAACGTACCGTTATTCGTCCCTTGTATGGCCGTCAATTGGAAACACTATTAGCCACCTTTGGTGTGAGCTTAATTTTGATGCAAGTGGTGCGTATGGTTTTTGGTGCGCAGAACGTTGAGGTGTCGAATATTTCATGGCTGTCAGGGGGCATTGCTGTGACACCGAGTCTGATGCTGCCTTATAACCGTATTGCCATTATTGGCTTTACCGTTGCGGTACTCCTATTACTGGTTTACTTGCTGAATAAAACCCGCTTTGGTTTATTTGTTCGTGCCGTGACGCAAAACCGTCAAATGGCACAGGCCGTAGGTATCCGTTCTAGCCGCATTGACATGATGGCTTTTGGTTTAGGTTCGGGGCTTGCAGGTCTGGCAGGCTGTGCCTTAGCACAAGTCGGCAATGTCGGTCCTGACCTAGGACAAAACTATATTATCGATGCGTTCTTGGTGGTTGTGGTTGGCGGTGTTGGCCAAGTATGGGGCGCAGTATTGGCGGCTTTAGGTCTAGGTGTCAGTGGCACAGTGCTGGAAATCGGCATGGGTGCAGTCTTAGCGAAAATTATTCTACTGGTTCTTGTGATTTTGTTTATTCAAAAACGTCCACAAGGTTTGTTTGCCATCAAAGGCCGTTTTGTGGAGTAAGCGCATGAAAATCACTTCGTTATTATCGGATAAACCCTATAGCGGTATGGCGATTGCCGTGTGCTTTGCCATTTTACTGATTTTACCTTGGTTACATGTATTACCCGCCGATTCAGCACTGCATTTATCAGCGTATTGGGTCACGCTCATTGGCAAGATTATGTGTCTCGCCTTGGTGGCATTGGCCTTAGATTTGGTTTGGGGCTATGCCGGCATTTTAAGCTTAGGGCATGGTCTGTACTTTGCCTTGGGCGGCTATGCCTTCGGTATGTATCTCATGCGTGAAGCGGCAGGCGATGGCTTACCCGACTTTATGCGCTTTTTGAGTTGGACCGAGCTACCGTGGTACTGGATGGGTACTGAACATATCGTGTGGGCATTGGCTTTGGTGGTTTTGGTCCCAGGACTGATTGCCTTCATTTTTGGCTTCTTTGCCTTCCGCTCAAAAATTAAAGGCGTGTATTTTTCAATTATTACCCAAGCCATGACCTTTGCTGCGGCGCTACTGTTTTTCCGCAATGAAACAGGCTTTGGCGGTAACAACGGCTTTACCGGTTTTAAAACCATCTTAGGTATGGATATTACCTCTGCACCAATGCGTGCAACCTTGTGTTTCCTCACGGCACTGACTTTGCTTATCTGTTTTGTCGGTTTACGTCACCTGATGAATAAACCCTATGGTCGCGTACTTGGTGCAATTCGTGACAGTGAAAACCGTTTGCAATATTTAGGTTATCGCACCTTATGGTACAAGCTCTCTGCATGGGTCTTGTCCGCTGTGATCGCAGGGATTGCAGGCGCTCTGTATGTCCCTCAAGTCGGTATTATTAACCCGAGTGAAATGAACCCTGTCAATTCGATTGAAATGGCGGTGTGGGTGGCTGCAGGGGGGCGCGGTACGCTGATTGGCCCAATTTTGGGTGCAGGTTTAATCAATGGGGTGAAGACCTATTTCACGGTGGCTTATCCAGAGGCATGGCTATTGATTTTAGGTGCGCTGTTTATTGTGGTAACGATATTCTTGCCAAAAGGTGTGATTGGGTTATTAGAGCGGTTTAAAAAGGAGCGCAGCGAATGAATGATCAATGGGTTCAACCGCATGGCGGTCATGCTGCTGAAGGTTATGGACGACCAAAGGAGCAGGGTGCGGATTTCAGTCACGGCATTGCCTTGTATTTAGAAAAAGTCAGTGTCTGGTTTGATTCTTTCCGTGCATTAAATGATTTGTCGTTATATATCAAAGAAGGTGAGCTGCGCTGCATCATTGGTCCCAATGGTGCAGGCAAAACCACGCTGATGGATGTGATTACAGGGAAAACTCGCCCGACAGAAGGTTCGGCTTTTTTTGGGCAAACCTATGATTTGGCAAAAATGAGTACAGAGCAAATTGCAGAAGCTGGGATCGGTCGTAAGTTTCAAAAGCCTACTGTATTTGAAAATTTTACTGTGATGGAAAACCTGTTATTGGCAGCACCGAAAGATAAACGGGTGAAAAAGAGTTTCTTCAGCAAACTCGATCCAGATGCGCAAAATGCCTTGGACGAATCTTTAGCACAAATCCGCTTAGAAGAATTAATCCATAAACCGGCAGGGCTGTTGTCACATGGTCAAAAGCAGTGGTTAGAAATAGGCATGCTACTGATGCAGCGTCCAAAGTTGATTCTGCTGGATGAACCTGTAGCAGGAATGACCGATGCTGAAACAGAGCGTACCGCAGAGCTATGTTTAGAGTTGAAAAAGAACCATACCCTTATCGTGGTTGAACATGACATGAGCTTTATTGACACCATCAGTGAAAAAGTCACCGTGTTGGCGCAAGGTGCGATTTTGGCAGAGGGTACATTGGCCGAAGTCCAAGCCAATGAAGATGTCATTGAAAAATATCTCGGACGTTAAGGAGCAGACCATGTTAGAAGTCAAAGACGTCAATCAGTTTTATGGTGGCAGTCATATTTTAAGAGATGTGACATTTGCCGCTCCCGTGGGGGCATGTTCAGTGGTGCTCGGGCGAAATGGTGTGGGTAAAACCACCCTCTTAAAATGTTTAATGGGCATTTTACCGATCAAGTCTGGGCAGATCTTACTGGATGGCAAAGACATTTCTAAACTGAGTCCAGAGCAACGTGTACGTGAAGGCTTGGCTTATGTACCGCAAGGACGGGACATTTTTTCAACCTTGACCGTTGAAGAAAATATTTTGATTGGGATGGCAAAATTTAAAGGCGCTAAAACCCGAAAAGTGCCAGAACATCTCTATGAGATTTTCCCCGTATTGGATGAAATGAAACATCGTCGAGGTGGAGATTTATCTGGTGGTCAGCAGCAACAATTGGCGATTGCCCGTGCGCTCGCTTCCGAACCACGGGTATTGATTTTAGATGAACCGACCGAAGGCATTCAGCCGTCGATTATTAAAGACATTGGCCGTGTGATTCGTCAGTTAGCCGATGGCGGAGAAATGGCGATTGTTTTGGTTGAACAGTTTTATGATTTTGCAGAAGAACTGGCAGATGAATATACCGTGATGGCGCGGGGGCAAGTGATTGCACAAGGTGTCGGTAGTGAAATGCCTGAAAAAGGCATTCGGGAATTGGTGGCGATTTAATATTTAGTTGACTGCGATGTGTGGCGGGCTTGTATCAATCAAGCTCGTTACTCTTTTCATTCAATTTACTACGCTCAAAAAATCGTTGCTGGTCATGGAAATGGCATCAAAAAAACGAGTGGCATAAATTTTTTTTGTTTTAAACCATAAGCTTAAGTTGTTCTCAGTATCGTCATTTGAAGCTTCAGCATGTCGTGCTTCAGTGATGCTAAGTGCAGTACTGAAACTTTGGTAAAGGGCGAATGGGCATCCATCAGTATTCGATCAACTGCAGTCGAATATACAAAATATCTGCTTTATTTTTGTGTGGATTACATTAATCTAAATGTACGACATAACAAGAAGATAAGAATATGGACGCGATATTATATTTGATCCCACCGAATGATTTGGAAACTCTGATTTTAGAAGCAGAAACCCCTCAAGATGTCTTGGATTCACCTTTTGTACAACACTCCTTTTTTTAGGGGAAACGTGGCAAGAGTTGAATCCATTATTAAGCGTGAACAGGGATTCAGCTGCGGCACTGAATTATGCCATTCAGGCAGAACATCCATTGTCAGAGCGACGACCGGGACTGAGCCTTGCAGTGCATTACAATACTGTAGTTCGCGTTGCAGAAATCCATCAGGCATTACAACAGTTAAGCGTGGATGAAATCAAAAAACGTTATTTGGTCACGATTGCAGAAACCGCACCTGAGCAAGAGCTTAAATTGGCCGAATTAAAACTGCTTTTTTTACAGTTACAAGATCTTTATCGTGATGCGGTGCGTCATAATTTATCGGTGCTGAGTGTGATACAAGATGGTATTCGTTTGGATAAATTACCATAAACACAGCTCAACACAGGCTATAACTGAAGTTGCATCAGGACGAGATCTCGCCATTCACCAAATTTTTGTCCCACTTCAGGCATATAACCTGTTTGCTTAAAGCCTAATTTTTTGTGCAGGGCAATCGAGGCGCTATTGCCGTGATCAATGCCAGCGATCATGACATGCATATTTTGGCTTTTGGCATGCTGAATTAGGTGCTCCAATAGTTGCTGACCGAGACCTAGTCGAGCATAGTTTGGGTCAATATAGACAGAATGCTCAACAGTATGTCGATAGCCAGCAAAATGACGGAAAGAACCATAGTCAGCATAACCGGCGATTTGCTGTTGATCTTGATCTTCAATCACCACAAAAGGAAAATTTTGCTTTTGGAAATCCAGCAATTTCTGTTGAAAAGAGTCAAGGGTATAAGCTTGATCATTCCATGTCGCAAAGCCGTTGAGAACTTCATGATTATAGATTGCGAGAATGGCCGCTAAGTCTTGTGGAATTGCAGGTCGAATGAGAAAAGACATGCGCAAATTTCTGATAAAAATAAAGTCAATTTAAAAACTTAGGCATAAAAAAAGCAAGGTGATGAACCTTGCTTTTTTCTTCATAGCGTTCTGAGTCGAACTTAGAAGTGGTATTTCACCAATGCGCTGACATCGTTTTGGTCTACGCCTTTAATACCAAATTTGTTGTTCCAAACTGAATGTTCGATACCAACATATAACTTAGTTTTTGGTGAAATGTGTTTACCCACATTCCATTTGTACTGAGATGTCCAGTTTAATTCACTTGCATGGTCTGCTTCAGCAGTTGACCAGTCTAGGAAGGCATCTGCTAAAAACTCTTCTGAACCTAATTTGAACGGCACTGCATAAGTGATTGTCATTTGATAATCATCTTTAGTCTTGTCGTTAGCCGCTTTATAGAAGTTCACATTTGCATATTGTGTATATGGAATATCGAGAGAGAAACCTACACCGTACAAGAAGTTGTTAAATTCAGAGTTGTGGTGATCGTAACCCGCATTATGTTCCCAAGTCGTTGCAATAAGAACGTCTTTGATTGGACCCATAGAAAGGTCTTTACCAGAAACTTCACCTAAGCTTAGACGTGGCGCTAATTCTGCATAAGTTGATTGATCATCGTTACCATCCAATTGTTGGTCAACGAAGAAGAATACATCTGAATATTTCAGTTTGGCTGCATATTCGGCTGTGATCGTTGTACGGTCTTCAGTACCAACTTCATAGTTTTCACCATATAAGCCAGTTAAGCTGAAATCTTGCCATACGATAGGTGAAGCTTGAGTGAAAGCAGCAGCAGATGCTAATGCACATGATGCAACGATTTGTGTAAGTTTCATTAAAAAATATCTCCCCCGAGAAGCACTGAAAGCATACAGATTATTAAGCAAAAATAAAGCCAAATTTTACTCAACGGCAAAATTGTTTTGTAATTTGAAGGGGAAATACGCTGTGAATGATCGATGACGGTAAAAGCGAGATTTTGAGTTTGAATGGAATTGTACAAATAGAAGGTGGGCGTCGAGGAATTGCACAAGAATATGACCCAAATCAATTAAAACAATGCAAATCTACAATAAAGTCTTACTTTTTGTATGGATATTAAAAAAATATCAAAATAGCACTTGCAAAATTCTAACTTAAGACCGATATTCGAAGTATAAGGACACGGATCTGCAGACTCTAAAGTGTTCATCATTCAATGTGGAGGACGACGTTCCATACAAAGTTGAAGATGGTCATTGCTGTAACATTTACAGCAAATGTAACGTGCCAAGATAATAAGTTTTGCACAAATTTTTATAGCTAATACAGATAGATATGAGGATGATATTATGAACATTGAAATCCGTACAGATAAAAACATTATAAACAGTGATCGACTAATTACATACGTTCGTGCAGAACTTAATGAAGAATTTCAGCGCCATAGTGAACGCATTACCCACTTTTCGGTGCATTTAAGTGATGAAAATGGGGACAAGGGCGGCAGCGACGACATCAAATGTATGATTGAAGCGCGTCCAGCAGGTTTGAAGCCTGTCGTGGTCAACCATCGTGGTCATAATGTAGATACAGCTATTCACGGTGCAATTGATCGACTTAAACGTAGTCTTGAACATGTGTTCGAAAAGAAAGAGAACCCACGCAGTACGCAACCTGCTTTTGCTGAAGCGGATGATATCGTAGACGACGAATAAGTCTCAAAATTTAAAAAAAGCCCTGCGGGGCTTTTTTTGTGTGTTTTGTATTTTGTTTTACATGAAATTCAAACAAACGCAGCTTTATTCGGCATAATAGATCAAAATAAATTGAAGTGAGCTTTCCAGATGTTAACAGCGCAACAACAGCTTTTTGTGCAAGCGTTAGAAGAACAAGATCTTGCACAGGTGCAACGCCTGTTGGCAGATGGTCTTAATCCAAATTTTATCGACTTTGAGAAAGGACCTGCGGTTTCTGTATGGTCTGATGGTTTGTTTAAATGGTGGGAAATGGTTTGCGAAGCGTATGAAGCAGGCCAACCTTTAACAGCAGAACAGAAAACACAACATTTAGATGTACATATGCAAATCTTGGAAGCGCTGATTCAAGCCAAAGCCAATGTGCATTTATGGGATGCTGAAGAAATTTATGGTCCATTATGGGATGCTGCGAGTGCAGCATGTGTCCCTGCGGTACAGCGTTTATTGGATGAAAAAGTGAATCCAAATATGATTGATAGCGATGGTTTAACCATTTTATCGTCGATTAGTGAATTATTTTTTGACTGTGATTTTGATGCGGTAAATTGGTCAGAAGCATTGGAAGAAGAAAAACAAACCTTGGAGCTTTTGCGTAGCCATGGCGCAAAAATGACCAAAGAATTAGCATAATTGTGAGTAAAAACATGACTGTATTTAAAGTTTTAAGCATTGCAACATTATCCAGTTTGAGCCTGTCTGCATTTGCGGCGGATTTTTCATTTGATCGTCCGGGCGCGGGTATGGGCACAGGCATTACCCCTGTAGGTCGTTTGGCATGGGAACAAAGTTTGCCAGCAGCGAGCTATAGTGAAAGTCGTGATGAAAATGGTGAAAAAGTAAAAAACACCACTTTAAATGCAGACATGTTATTCCGTACTGGTTTGGCAAAAGATTTGGAATTGCAATTGGGTTGGCAAGGTCCTGCATGGTCTAAAACCAAAGTTGCGGGTCGCTCAGTTGAAGATGATGGTTTGGGTGATGTCAGCATTGGCCTGAAAAAAGCCATTGATTTGAATGATGAGAAATTGTCGATGGCTATTCTTGCTGAAGCTATTATTGCGACAGGCAATGAAGGCTTTAGTGCTGAAGATGACATTTATAGTCTGACTTCAGCCGTGGCTTATGATTATAGCGATACAATTGGGACTTCAATGACCATGCGTTATGAGGTTCAAGATGGTGATTGGGCTGTGAGTGCAATTCCGGGAATGGAATATCACATTGCGGGTAATTTATCGGGCTTTTCTGAGCTGGTTTATCGCAAAGCAGAGAGTACCGATCAGGAAGTGTCTTTGGCTTCAGGTCTGACGTATGCCGTTTCGGATCGTATGCAGTTGGATGCGAGCGTCGGTCTAGAACTCACTGGCGGTCATAAAAATTATCAGTCCGGTTTGGGCGTATCTTACCTGTTCTAAAAGAACCCTAAATTTTAAAACGTATAAATACAGACTGAGGATGAATTCAGCTGAATGAAACAATGGACTTATGTTGCGGCAGCGGCTGTGCTGTCGTTCAGTATGGGCGTCTCTGCTCAGGATGCATTACTTTCAGCTGAAGATGCTTTTCCTTTCTCGGTCGTCTCCGATCGTGCAGATCAGGCGGAGCTGAGTTGGGATATTCCAGCGCATTATTATCTGTATCAGCACAAAATAGAGGTGAAGCAGGGCAATCAAGTTTTGGCTTTGGATTTGCCTGCTGCTGAGGATTTAAAAGACGATAACTATGGTCATACGCAGGTGTATTACCAACAGTTGAGTTTTAAAATTCCAACTCAAAAACTGCAGACTTATCAAGTCAGTTGGCAAGGCTGTGCCAAGGATCGGGTGTGTTATCCACCACAGAGCATCAGCTTTGAAACGGATGCTTCTGGTTTGGTCACACAGCAAAATCTAGCCACTCCAAGCAAACGTTTACTCGACTTTGCAGCAGAAAATAATGCTGAACAGCCTACGGCGAATCGTTTAGATCAGCAGAGGGCAGATAATGCTGCACTGGCTTCTGAACGCTATACCGCAAGCGACCAAATGTGGTCTGAAAAATTAGCGCAAAGCTCTATATTTTATGGACTTTTGCTGTTTTTTGGCCTGGGTTTTTTGCTGGCTTTTACCCCTTGTTCATTGCCAATGCTGCCGATTTTAACCTCACTGATTGTCCGCGACAGCCGAGGTTTAAAAGCATGGATGATTGCACTGACTTTTGTCACCAGTATGGCGATGGTGTATGCCATTCTCGGCTTGGTGGCGTCGTCTGCAGGTTTGAATTTCCAGCGTTGGTTGCAACAACCCTCGACCTTAATTGCCTTTAGCGTACTCTTTGTGGTTTTTGCCCTGAATTTATTTGGTTTATTTGAACTGAAATTGCCACGCAGTTGGGTCAATCGCTTAGACCAAGCTCAGTCGATGCAAAAGGGCGGTAGTCTCGTTGGCGCTGGGGTCATGGGGATGATTTCAGCATTACTGGTCGGTCCTTGTATGACAGCACCGTTGGCAGGCGCATTATTATTTATTTCCCAAACCCAAAGTCAGTGGCAAGGTGCGTTATTGTTATTCACCCTCGGCTTTGGCATGGGGACCCCGCTATTGTTGGCCAGTGTCCTTGGCTCACGGGTATTGCCTAAAGCGGGTTTGTGGATGAATCAAATCAAGGTGCTCTTTGCTTTCATTATGTTGGCATTGGCTTTGTATTTTATTCGACCATTGATCAGTGAAGCTTGGTTACAGTGGTTATCCCTTGCTCTGGGTCTGGTGTTTAGCGCTTATGTGCTTTGGCGCATTTTATGGCGCAGTACTCAGCTCAAATGGCTGTATATCTTGGTGTTCTGTGCCGCCTTACCTTATCTTATTGTGTACAGTCAATATCAACATAGCCAACGTTTTTTAGTCGAAGAAAATCAACAACAAAGTGCTTGGCATGTGGCACATACAGCGGAAGAGTTTCAACGTTTATTAAGTGAAATTCCTCAAGGTCAATCCGCGATTATTGATGTCTATGCCGATTGGTGTGTGGCCTGCCAGCCGATTGAACATAAAGTTTTAAAATCGGCTTCGGTACAACAGGCTTTGGCACCGTATTACTTAATTAAGTTGGATTTGAGTCAGTATGATGCAACCCATCAAGTTCTGCTCAATCAATGGGATATTTTAGGGCCACCAACCTATTTATTTTTAGATACAGCGCATCAAGAGATACGTGGACTACGCTTGACGGGTGCTTTTAGTGAGAAGGAATTGCTCGCGCAATTGGAAAAATTTAAATCGCGTGGAGAATAAAAATGATGCAATTATATATTGCCAATAAAAACTATTCGACGTGGTCTATGCGACCGTGGTTGGTGTTACACGCGTTTAATTTACCCTTTCAAGAGATCTTGATCCCTTTTTCTGAAGAAGCAGATGGCGGAGCGTTCAAGCAGCAAATGTTAGCCCTACATGCCAATGGCAAGTGCCCCTACTGCAACATGACGGTGTGATGATTTGGGACTCATTGGCGATTTGTGAATATTTGGCAGAGCAGTTTCAAGAGCTTACACTGTGGCCCAAAGATCCCACACAACGTGCATGGGCACGGAGTATTTGCGCGGAAATGCACAGTAGTTTTATGCAATTGCGTAGCTTATGCAGTATGAATTTGCAGGCGGATTATGGTCGCCATGGTCAAATATTATGGTCTGAACATGCCGAATTGTGTGCTGAAGTAGCGCGAATCGAACAGATTTGGTCGAGTCGTGCTGCGGTGGATGGCTTTCTATGCGGTGAATTTACTATTGCCGATGCTTTTTTTGCACCCGTGGTAACACGTTTACAGACCTTTCAGTTACCTGTGAGTGACAACACACAGCGTTATATGCAAAAGATTTTGCAGCATCCTTCTGTGGAGGCATGGATCGCGGCTGCTCAACTGGAACAGCCAGTCCGCCGTATGGAACAGTATCCACGGTAAAAGCTCAACGCCACGTCTGATCTGTATAAAAGTTTTAAACCAAATGGCTAAAGCTTTGTTGTTCGGTGTAGGCCATCACCATGTTGCGGCCGCCAGCTTTAGCTGCGTATAGCGCTTGATCTGCATGGGTCAGCAATTGTTGCGGTACCAATTCTGGCGTAGAAATCGCAATGCCAAAACTGGCTGTCACATGAATTGACTGACCTTCATGCCCCCAAATTTCAAGCTGCTCAATGGCTTTTCGACAGCGCTCTGCAATGAATATCGCTTGTTCTAAGTTAGAGTTTTTTAACACCAAAATAAACTCTTCGCCGCCAAAACGCCCAACCACATCACTACCGCGTAAATGTTGGTTTAATACTTGGCTGACGAGAATCAGGGTTTCATCGCCTTTATCGTGTCCGAATTCATCATTGATACGTTTGAAATGGTCTAAGTCCAATAAGACCAGTGCATATGTAGCTGTTTTAGCATTATCGAGCTGTTCCAAACACTGATTGATACTGCGTCGATTAAATAAATTGGTCAGTGGGTCGACTTGACTAAGTTTTTGAATCAAATGCTCTCGATGACGCCATTGGCTGAGTAAGATTTCAAATAAAGCCAAACAGGTTAATAAAATAGGAACAATGAAAAAGATCATTGAGAAGAGCCAAAAACTATTTTGATAGCCATAGGCATGAGGTTGAAAAATCGGGGCATAGGGGATAATGCCGCGGATGCTTAAATACATACAAATGGATAAAAAAATCGTGGCTGGGATCAGCATGCTATAGACGATTTTTCGTGTAAATAGCACCAATCCAACGGTCACAAGGCTCACGTAGGAGATCATGGTGGCTGGACTCATAACGCCAATTAAATAACCATCACGACATAAAGAAATGACGAATAAGCCGACCGAAAGATAAGGTAAAATTAGCTGAATCTTGGGATTATCTTTTCCAGCATAGCAAGGCCAAATCAGGAGGACCATTAAGCAAAAAAAGACGATATTGGTCCACAATTGAGAGTGGATGAGATCAAGGTTAACCCACTGCCAAAGTTCTGGCGTGACATAAACATAAAATTTCCAAATGATCCAAAGCAGATGAATGGCTGAGCCAAGCATCAGCATGAGCATACACTTTTTCAGGATGCTCCAATTCATGACCACTTCATCTTCCAGTAAATACTGGGCGATTCTATTGCGAAGGATCATGTCACGTATGCTTGATTTCACCGTCATCCTGTGTCTTTGCCCTGTTCGAGTTATCAGTTTTTTTCTTAAAGTTTATATAGATATCATTTTATAGGCTTACATTAGCATGAAAATTTACACTTGATAACGGTCAAGAACCGCTCAGTAATTTTAAATTTTTTACGAGTTCAAAAAGATTGTTCTAAAAATAAAACATAGTGTCATAAGGATCGGGATTATTCTATTTATGAAAAGTGATTACACTAGGCTCAAGTTAATAACAATAGCTTTAGGTTTTAGTCATGAAAATTTTGCATATTGATTCAAGCATCATGGGCGACGCTTCAGTTTCACGTCAACTCAGCGCTGAAATTGTACAACAGCTACAGCAAAAACATGGTGATGCGGCACAGGTTCAATATCTCGATTTAGCTGTACAGCAGATTCCACATCTCAGCAGTGAAATTTTGATGGGTCAAAATGCAGAACAATCGGCTTTAGGCGAGCAACTGTTACAACAGTATTTAGATGCTGATGTGGTTGTGGTTGGTGCTGCTATGTACAACTTCGGTTTACCCTCAACTTTGAAAGCATGGATCGACCGTATCAGTGTTGCAGGTCGTACAGAGGTGGTTCCACTTGTTTGAACAACTAAAAGCGTATTTATAAGTGATATTCTGCTCTAGTTAAGCCACCTTGTTTTGTTGCGGTAGCTGATCATAGTAAAACTCATTTGGTGTCATTTTGTCTAGACTCGAATGAGGTCGTTTCAGATTATAAAACTCAAAATATGCACTCAATTGCTTTTTCGCATCTGTGACACTGCTATAAGCTT
>NZ_VOYA01000018.1:0-57647 GCF_013420465.1 Acinetobacter sp. YH01005
CATGAAATACGGTATTCTGATGTGACAAAACCTGAATCCTGGTCGTTAAAGTGTTTGTTTGCACTCATATTTTAACTGTTAGGACTCAGGTTTTTTTATTTAAAGCAAACTATGGGACAGCAGTGGCTGATTGGCTCCCTTTTTTATTTTCAAATCCGCAGCATAAGGCTTTTCAATTATTCGCTGTATTGGAATACAAGATGCTTAATTAAAATGATACGTTAGTCCTGCATATACCGCTCGGCCTTCACCCGGTGTTAAACGAGCAGGATCTTTGCCGGCATCGTTATAGCCCGGTGTCACGGTAGATGCATATTTTTTATTGGCCATATTTCTGCAATCCAACCAAGCCATATACTGTTTTTGCGGTTGTATATAGCCGAACGATGCTCCCCAAATTTGCCAATCTTTTGCGTAGAAACTATTGGCATAGTCGGTTGCGACCTTTGCGGCATAAAGTGTATTCACCGCAACATAAAATCCTAAAGGATGTTCGTATTTCAGTTCAGCCTGATAGATGTGTTTTGGTATACCTGCAAGTTCATTTTTTCCAAATACCGCATCATTTTTATAGTGAAAATCATTCAAAGTATAGGCTTGTTTCAGTTGAACTTGTCCATATACATCATTTTGCCAAAGTGAACTGTTTAAACCGAGTTCTAGCCCCTGATGGATGGTGTCTGAAGCATTCGATTCGTAAATTATCGGATTAGGCTCTGGTTGGATTTCAACAGCCAACAGTTCATTTTTAACCTGTGAATAGTAATATGCAATATTCCACTCACCCAGTGCATGTTGACCACGCCCACCTAGTTCAAGAGTATTCGCTGTCTGACTATTCAAATGAATCGGAGCACTTTGGCGTCCCGTCGCTGCGCCACTTTCGTTGGGGAACTTTTGATCCGAACCCCAAATTAAAGCCCAAGGATGTGGTGCTTCTAAGCTTCGACTGACATTGGCAAAGAGCTGAGTTTCAGGTTGGATTTGATATCGAAAACCTAGCGATGGCAGGACATTCCATTCACGAATATTTTCTTTATGACTTTGCACAGGCCATGTCACTTCACTTTCACGATGGGTGTACGCCAATGCAACTCGACTATCGAGCCAAAACTGTGGGTGTAGTGCCAAGGCGTTGGCATAATATAAAACATAGTCACCACCTTGATAGGTATAATGCCGCGTTTCTGTACCCGCAGCATAGGCGCCTTGCGCAACACGTAAGCGTTCAATGACCTGACCATCTGGCAAATGTGTGGTACTACGAAAACCTAAGGTGTTCTGACTTTCACGCCCCCATAGCGTTCGGTCAAATTGGTAGTTAAATAAGGTGCTGATATCATCATAGTCAACATCGGTACTATACAAACCTTCTTGCAAATCCATCGGATAATGATGATAGGCCAGACCCAACTGTAAACGATCACCGGAGTCCAAAGTCATATTGGTTTTATTCGCCAACCAAAGACTTCCCGGCTGCGGGCGATTGTTATTTAGCGAGATATTTAGGGCTACTGCTTGTTTTGGATCTTGTTCAATCTGTTGTTGGGTTAGTCGTCCCGGTGTTTGGTGTTCAGTCTCTCGGTAACGCAGATAAAATCGTGTATCTAGGTGAGGATTTAATTGATATCCCACATTGGCCGATATACCTTTGCTCTGGCTTGAGGCATGATCTTGATAACCATCATCATCACTTTGTGTTAAGGAAAGATAATAGTCTAAGTCGCCAATTTGTTGTCCTGAGCTGATTTCACTTTTTTGATAACCGTGGCTACCCATTTCATGGTGCACTGACAATTTAGCTGCATTTTTTCCAGTTGGGCTAGCATAGTTAATTAGACCACCCAAGCTTAATGCACCACGTGTTAAACCATTCGCCCCTCGTAAAACCTCTATATGGTCTACCCACAGCGGCTCAAGCAGTTCATAAGGTGTCCCACCCGGCCCTGTAAATGGCAAATCATCTAAGGTTACATACAACCCTGAAGCATGCGCCCCCGGTGCACGATTGATCCCCGAGCCACGTATCGACAGTTTCACCCCTTCATTTCCTGAATGATGCCGCGTATATCCCCGGTTGATTTTTAAATAAATCAGCATTTGTTCGCTTGGGTACATCTTGAATGTCTGCTGCAACGATCGCATTGGTTGCACCATTTACTTTAGTCAGTGCTTTTTTTATTTGATCATCCATTGAACTTTGTTCAACGTTAATGGTGATTTCAGGTAATACATTGCTATCTGCAACACTATATTGTGCCATTGCAGTAAGCATCATCAGGCTTAAAAGCTTAAGTGACGTGTTGTTATATTTGGAAAATTGAGGGACATCCATGATTGCGTCTTCTAAGTGAAACGAATTTGACGGCAAGGATTGTAGTGTGTTTTATCATCATGTATGTATCAAAATATTTCAAAATTCATGATTTTTATCAATATTCTTCTTCGTATTTTTATATTCAAATGATTTGTTAAATGAAATAAAACAGATAATTATATTTTTTAGTCAAAAAATAAAAGTTTCTAAATAAGATAAAAGCCCTCAATCAGTGAAGATCAAGGGCTAGTATGAATTGAGAGCACGCATTGAAAGATTTTCGGAAAGTTAGATGTCAAATCCTGAACATACTTTCAATCACACTCTCGTTAAATTGATATTGAAATTTCTAAGGCAATTTAAATTAAACAATTCTCTGTAACAGCATTAGAAGTTGTACATCGCGACTGCATTGATTCGATTATCTTCACCTTTAGTACTGCCATTTGGTGCAGCGCCAAAAGCTTCACGTTCACCATAGACATATTCCAGACCTAAACTAATCGGCTTAACAGGGCTGTAAAATACATTTGCCCATGCTTGCCACAAGTTTTTATTGGCCTTGGTTTTATCGACTAATGAGTTGACATAATCTGCATTGTTATCTGCTTTCATATAACCATAGCCCAATGTTCCGCGCCATTGTGCTGAAATTTGTTGAGTTAAACCTACTGTAATCGAGTCAAATTCATTGGTGGCGATGATGTCTTTATCCGCATTGGTCACAAAACCTTGGTTGGTCCATGACACAAAACTACTGTCGCCTTTGACATGGTAATAATCCGCCTTGAGCACTGTTTTATCCGTCAAATCTAGTTTTGCGCCCAGACCAAGCCCCCATGCGGTTTCTGTATCCGTATCCGTTTTCTTTTCAACACCCATCGCACGTGCGCTCAACGTCAGCGTATCTATCATTTTATAATTTAAACGCGCAGTTAATGCAGGCAAACGCATATTTGAGCTGTCATCTTTAGAATCTTCAGCTGCGAGCACGAGATTTGTCTCAGGACTAAATTTGTGACTATAGCGAACTTGCGGTGTACGTTTAACAGCACCACCGACATAGCCCAATGCATCAATGGTTTCAGGCATATAATCAGGTACAGCAAAGTTAGACCATGTTTGCCCCACCAACCAATCACCATAGGTTAAATAGGCATGACGAATACGTAGTCCATCATTTGCACCCAAAAAGTCGACTTCAATTTTACCGCCTACATCTCCCACTTGAGTCGGCGTTTTAAAGTCTAGTCCTAAACGTGTGGCAGCAAGTGTTGCTTTTAAACGATCTGAACTTTCAGCATTCCCTTCTAGCGGAACACTATTCATTTGGTTATACAGGCGAGATAAGCTGCCGCCTTCTGTCTGATAAGATGCATCTGCTCGCACATTGCCATACAAGCTAAACTCAGCGCCCGATTTGGTATTTAAACTCAGGCTCGGTGTTTGAGTCGGTTTTTGATTCTGCGCAGCAACTACAGACCCTTGTTTTACGTCTTTGATTTCACTCGACAAAGTGTTTTGCTGCTGAACATATTGCTGCATCATGGCTTTTAATGCTTTGACTTCATCACGCAAGTGCATAAACCATCAATAAGCACATGAAAAATGCAATCCAGAACATTAACGTACTGAAACTACGGCCTTGTTGAAATAATGCTTTTAACGGAGCTTTGTCTTCTTCAGAAACCTCATTGAGTACAAATTGAGTATCTGTTGTGAGGACTTGTTCAGGGGCAATTTTTGAGACAATCGTTCGAGTCGTATCTGTTTGATGCTTTGAAGTTAAATACATCAATGATTCAGGGAGGAATTTCCAGATTAAAGGCAGTGCAAGACATGGAATAATCGCAATATAAAACATGATTTTCCAGCCATATACAGGCACTAACCAAGCACCCAATAACGCTGAAGCCATACCACCAATGGCATAACCACTAAACATTAGTGCAACCAAGGTGCTGCGTATACGTTTTGGCGCGTATTCTGTCATTAATGCCACAACGTTCGGCATAACACCACCGATGCCTAGACCGGCAAGAAAGCGTAAAATACCAAACTCAACTGGAGTACTTGCAAAAGCACCGCAGAAGGTAAAACCACTAAAAATACCGACGCAGATCATAATGGTTTTTTTACGACCAATTTTATCGGACAGTGTGCCAAAACACATGGCACCAAACATCATGCCAAATAAAGCCGTACTTGCCAGTAAGCCGGCTTGTACCGCAGATAAGGACCATTCTTGCATCAACAACGGTAAGGCAACGCCATAGATCACCAAGTCATAACCGTCAAAAATAATAATCAAAAGACACCAAATCAAAACACCCCAATGAAATGGCGTAAATTTGGCTTCATCAACCAAGGTATTAATATTAATTTTCTGGTTTTGCATAGCCCACCTCCTAATTGTGAAGCTTGTAAAATTCGCTTTTCACAATGAATAAGTCGGTGCTTAATGTCCAAAACCGATTAGGCATGTTTGTATACCTAAAAAGTAGAATATAAATTAATCCCTTGATTCCTCTTTATTTAAATAGATCATTTCATAACTGCTGTTCATCTGAACGTCTATCAACACATTACTTAAAACACAGCACGATCATATGGAATCGCTTCTAAATCATAAACTTGATAAACACTATCAAATAAACCACGAATATCTTCGCTTTCATCCATATTACGTACAGCCATAAATACAGGGCTGATCGCAGCTTCGTCTAAGATCGGAACAAAGGTTAAATGTGTTAATTGCACACTTTGGGCACTCATTGGGGTGATACAAACCCCTTCATTGGCTGCAACAAAGCCCAGTGCCAGTTGTAATTCACGTACTTCACGTACTTTTTTAGGTTCCAAACCATACTCTGAAAATATGCCACGCACTTGGGTCGAAAAGTTTGGTTTGTTGTGATTTGGGTAAAAAATCAATTGCTGATCGATCAGATCTGCAAGATATACTCCTTCCTTTTTTTGTGCCAAAGGATGACTAGCATGTAAGGCTACCACTAAGCGTTCTTCACGCAGTAAAACTCGTTTAATCGCGGGGTCTGAAATACGCAAACGCCCAAAGCCGACATCTATACGACCTTCTTTTAATGCTTTGATTTGTTCAGTGGTGGCCATTTCCTCCATTTCTATTTTTAAATGTGGGTGTTGTTGCTTAAATAAGTACAAAATATTCGAGAGTAAACCAAACAATAAAGAGCTCACAAAACCGATTGTCACTGTTCTTTCGGTCAAACCGATTCGTTTCGTCATCGATTTAATTTCTTCTGCATTAGACAAAAGTTTTAAAGCATGATGATAAAAAAATTGGCCTGCTTCTGTGGTCTTAAGCGGTCGGCTACCGCGTTCAAATAACTGAATTCCAAGCTCATGTTCCAAATTTTGAATCTGCCGACTCAAAGGTGGTTGAGCTATATATAGTTTTTCTGCCGCTTTGGTAAAACTCTGCTCTTCAACCACTGCGACAAAGTATCTTAAGTGTCTTAGTTCCATGGTTATCGATACCTATTAAGTATAATAAAATGCAAATTTGATCTTCGACGTGAAGATTTTATTCTTTTAAGGTATATCACATAGACAGGATTAAGCAAATTTAATCCCATCCAACAGATCAAAAACATCGTGCAGCGCATTACCTGAAAGAAGCTTCAGCCGCTACACGAAACAACTTAAAAAGTATTGTTAGACAACCAAACAAGGAACGTGGCAGCCAAAGACCTCTTTTATCGAGTGATAGCCACCCATACTTAAATGCATACTTAAGGAGATATTGTATGAACCGTCAAGAGATTGATGTTCTGGTTAAACAAATGAACGTAGATACAGCGACAGGGCCTGTTGACCAACGTGTACAGCAAGTTGTGGTCCGTTTATTGGGTGATTTATTCCAAGCGATTGAAGATCTAGATATTACTCAAACTGAACTATGGAAAGGTCTAGAGTATTTTACAGACGCGGGTCAAGCAAACGAATTAGGTCTTTTAGCCGCAGGTTTAGGTTTAGAGCACTATCTTGATTTACGTGCGGATGAAGCTGATGCGAAAGCAGGTATTACAGGTGGTACACCACGTACCATTGAAGGCCCTTTATATGTGGCTGGCGCACCTGAATCAGTGGGCTTTGCTCGTATGGATGATGGTACGGAAACCGATAAAATTCCAACTCTGTTTATTGAAGGTACAGTAACAGATACCGAAGGCAACATCATTGAAGGCGCTAAAGTTGAAATTTGGCATGCCAACAGCCTAGGTAACTATTCTTTCTTTGATAAGTCTCAATCAGACTTTAACCTTCGCCGTACCATTCTTTCTGACCAAGACGGTAAATATGTTGCACAAACTACGATGCCCGTTGGTTATGGCTGCCCTCCAGAAGGCACAACTCAATTTGTTTTAGACAAATTAGGCCGTCATGGTAACCGTCCATCACATGTACATTATTTTATCTCTGCACCAGGTTACCGCAAGTTAACCACTCAATTCAACATCGAAGGTGATAAATACCTTTGGGACGACTTTGCCTTTGCAACTCGTGATGGTCTGGTGGCAACTGCTGTTGATATCACAGACGAAGCTGAAATTGCACGTCGTGGTCTAAACCAGCCGTTTAAACACATTAGCTTTAATGTTGAGTTAGTTAAAGAACAAGCTGCAGCACCAAATACTGAAGTTGATCGTCGACGAGCTAGCGCTTAATTACTCACTCAAAGGAAGCCGAGCTGTCTCATCCAAGTTTGACAACTCGGCGACTATCCCCTCATTGGACAGTCGGAGAATGGACATGCCACGTATTCCTGTAATTAACACCAGCCATCTAGATCGTATTGATGAACTTCTTGTCGATAATTTTGACACTGGTGAATTTAAACTGCACCGCTCAGTATTTACCGATCAAGCGTTATTTGATCTTGAAATGAAATACATTTTTGAAGGTAACTGGGTGTATTTGGCACATGAAAGCCAAATTCCAAATAACAATGATTATTACACGACTCATATCGGTCGCCAGCCCATTATCATTGCACGTAACCGTAATGGTGAACTGAATGCCATGATCAATGCCTGCTCACACCGTGGCGCACAGTTATGTCGTTATAAAAAAGGCAATAAAGCAACCTACACCTGTCCATTCCATGGTTGGACTTTTAATAACTCAGGTAAATTGCTCAAAGTTAAAGACCCTGCCGAAGCGGGTTATTCAGATTGCTTTAACCAAAATGGTTCACATGACTTGAAAAAAGTCGCGCGCTTTGAAAGTTATAAAGGCTTTTTATTTGGTAGCTTAAATCCTGATGTGCCAAGCCTTGAAGAATTCTTAGGTGAAACCACCAAAATTATCGACATGATCGAAGGTCAGTCGGAAAACGGTTTGGAAGTTTTACGTGGTTCATCTACCTATACCTATGAAGGTAACTGGAAACTGACAGCTGAAAATGGCGCAGATGGTTATCACGTTTCAGCCGTGCATTGGAACTATGCAGCCACCACACAGCACCGTAAAGAAGCACAAGCAGCGGATAATATTCGTGCTATGAGTGCGGGTTCTTGGGGCAAGCAAGGCGGTGGTTCTTATGGTTTTGACAGTGGTCACATGTTGTTATGGACGCAATGGGCTAACCCAGAAGACCGTCCAAACTTTAGCAAAGCCGATGAATATACCGAAAAATTCGGCGCACCGATGTCGAAATGGATGATCGAGCGTTCACGCAACCTTTGTCTTTATCCAAACGTCTATTTGATGGATCAATTCGGTTCACAAATTCGAGTTTTACGTCCGATTTCTGTCAATAAAACTGAAGTCACCATTTACTGTATCGCCCCTGTTGGTGAAGAGCCAGAAGCACGTACACGTCGTATTCGTCAATATGAAGACTTCTTTAATGCTTCAGGCATGGCAACACCTGATGATTTAGAAGAATTCCGTGCCTGCCAAGCCGGTTATGCAGGAATTGAGCTGGAATGGAACGACATGTGCCGTGGTTCAAAACACTGGATTCATGGACCGGATGATGCAGCCAATGAAATTGGATTAAAACCGCTATTAAGTGGCATCAAAACGGAAGATGAAGGTCTTTACCTTGCTCAGCATCAATATTGGTTAAAAACCATGAAACATGCCATCGCTGAAGAAAAAGAATTGGCAGAACAAGTCGCAAATGAACAAGGAGATGTCGCATGAATGCAACTGCACATTTAGACAGCGTAAGCATTGAAGCTGTATCTCAGTTCCTCTACCGCGAAGCGCGTTTTTTAGATGATGAACAGTGGGATGAATGGCTAGCGTGCTATGCCCCATCTGCATCATTCTGGATGCCTGCTTGGGATGACGATGACCGCCTCACGGAAGATCCACAGTCTGAGATTTCTTTGATTTATTATCCAGACCGTCAAGGTTTAGAAGACCGTGTCTTCCGCATTAAAACCGAGCGTTCATCTGCCACGATGCCTGATACCCGAACCAGCCATAACATTAATAATGTCGAGATTATTGAACGTGATGGCGACAAAGTCACGGTGCGTTTTAACTGGAACACCTTAAGTTTCCGCTACAAAACCAACTATAGCTACTTTGGCATGTCACGTTATGAAATTGATTTTTCAGGCGAGCAGCCAAAAATCCTCAGCAAATATGTTGTTCTGAAAAACGATTATATCAACCAAGTTATTGATATTTATCACCTCTAAAAGCTTATTTCACTAAGCAAGGTTTAACTTTCAGCCAGAAGGATATTTGGCTGAAAAGACACGTTATACCAGATTTTCAAAAGGATATTCAGCCATGTCAAACCATAATGTTGCACTTCAATTTGAAGATGGCGTTACTCGTTTTATTAGTGTTGCTCAAGGTGAAACCCTCTCCGACGCAGCCTATCGTCAAAAAATCAATATCCCTCTAGATTGCCGTGATGGCGCATGCGGGACATGCCGTGCATTTTGTGAGTCGGGTACTTACGACATGCCTGAAGAATCTTATATCGAAGACGCTTTAACCCCCGAAGAAGCTGAGCAAGGTTATATTTTAGCTTGCCAATGTCGTCCAAGTTCAGATGCGGTTTTCCAAATCAGTGCATCATCTGACGTGTGTAAAACGGAAATTCATGAGTTTCAAGGCACATTGTCTCGTGTTGAAAATATGTCGGATTCTACGATTACCTTTGATATTCAACTGGATGAAGGTCAACCTGACATTAACTTCTTGGCAGGTCAATACGTCAATGTCGGCATTCCGGGGACTGAAGAAACTCGTTCGTATTCGTTTAGTTCAAAGCCGGGCAATCGCTTAACAGGCTTCGTGGTTCGTAATGTCCCTGAAGGCAAAATGAGTACTTTCCTGAGTGCCGATGCGAAAGCCGGCGACAAAATGACCTTCAAAGGACCTTTTGGTAGTTTTTATCTACGTAATGTTGTCCGCCCTGTGGTCATGCTTGCAGGTGGTACAGGTATTGCGCCGTTTATGTCCATGCTACAAGTGCTTGAAGAAAAAGGGTCTGAGCAACCTGTTCGTCTTGTATTTGGCGTAACCAATGACTTTGACATCGTAGCTAAAGACAAACTCGATGAATTACAAAGCAAACTCCCATGGTTCGAATACCGTACTGTGGTCGCTCACCCTGAGTCACAGCATGAACGTAAAGGCTATGTGACCAGTCATGTTGAAAAAGATTGGTTAAACAATGGCGATGTAGATATTTACCTCTGTGGTCCTGTGCCGATGGTCGAAGCGGTACGTGGCTGGTTAGATACCGAAGGCGTTAAACCTGCAAACTTCTTGTTTGAAAAATTCTCAGCGAATTAAGGGAGAATAGTTTAATGTCAGAACAAGCCAGATTTAACAATAAAGTTGTCATCGTAACCGGTGCCGCTCAAGGTATCGGTCGTGGAGTAGCACTACAAGTGGCTCGAGAAGGCGCTCAAGTGGTATTGGCAGATCTCTCAGATTTTGTTGAAGATACGCTGAATGATATTCAAGCCCACAATGGCGATGCCATTATTGTTAAAGCCAACCTTGAAACATTTGCAGGCGCTCATGCAGTTGCTGCTCAAGCCATTGAAAAATATGGCCGAATTGATATTTTAATCAATAACGTTGGCGGTGCGATTTGGATGAAGCCCTTCCAAGAGTTTTCAGAAGAAGAAATCATTAAGGAAGTTAATCGTTCATTATTTCCAACTATGTGGTGCTGCCGAGCCGTGTTACCTGAAATGATTCAAAATCAGCAAGGGACAATTGTAAATGTATCTTCTATTGCAACCCGTGGTATTAACCGTGTGCCATATTCAGCGTCAAAAGGTGGGGTTAATGGCTTAACCGCTGCACTCGCTTTTGAACATGCCAAAGATGGTATTCGAGTCAATGCCGTAGCCACAGGTGGTACAGAAGCACCTCCACGAAAAGTACCTAGAAACGCCAACCCATTGTCAGATCATGAAAAACAATGGATGCAAGACGTGGTCGATCAAACCATTGACCGTACATTCTTAGGACGCTATGGCACAATTCAGGAACAAGTGAATGCCATCTTATTTTTGGCATCCGATGATTCATCTTATATGACAGGAACAGTCGTCCCTGTTGGTGGTGGAGATCAAGGTTAAACGCTATACCGTCATTGGTTTAATTCAACAGGCTCATTGACATAGTCGCATGGAGGCAAAAGCGATGGCACCCCTGTTAAAAACATTAAAAGAAGATTGGTCGATCTCAGCGACGGTTGCAGGATTTTTAGCCGTGCTGATTTCATATTCAGGCCCACTGATTATTTTTTTCCAAGCCGCACAAAAAGCTCAAGTTTCCCCAGCCATGATGATTTCATGGATTTGGGGGATTTCTATTGGTGCTGCGCTGGCGGGTATTTATCTCTCTATTAAATATAAAACCCCGGTGATTACCGCGTGGTCAGCGCCCGGTACAGCCCTTTTAGTCACCCTATTTCCGAATATTTCACTGAATGAAGCCATAGCAGCTTATATCACGTCCGCTATTGTTATTTTCTTGATTGGCATCACTGGCTATTTTGACAAACTCTTAAAATGGATTCCTCAAGATGTCGCTGCGGGAATGATGGCAGGTATTTTATTTCAGTTTGGACTTGGGCTGTTCACTGCGACAGATAGTATGCCGATCATTGTCTTTGGCATGTTATTGGTCTTTCTCATATCGAAAAGACTTTCGCCACGCTACGCGATGATTTGGGTCTTACTGACTGGTGTCATCCTGAGTTTTACATTAGGAAAAATTAATCCTGTTGATGTGAATTTTCAACTCGCTATACCGCAGTTTATTGCTCCAGTTTGGACTTGGAACTCGACTTTAAATTTGGCGATTCCCTTAATTTTAGTCAGTCTGAGTGGTCAATTCCTTCCGGGGATGGCGATCATGAAACTAAGTGGATATGACACGCCAGCTAAGCCCATTATCACTGCGACCAGTATTGCCTCGCTCGCTGTAGCATGTGTCGGAGGCATTACCATTGTTTTAGCGTCTATTACCGCAGCCATGTGTATGGGCAAAGATGCACATGAACTAAAAGAAAAACGTTATATAGCTGGTATTGCCAATGGTATTTTTTATATTTTAGGCGGCTTATTTGCAGGCAGTATTGTCATGTTATTTAGCCTATTACCTAAAGAGTTGGTCGCTGCACTTGCAGGTTTAGCGTTATTAGGTGCGATTGGAACAAACATGTCCGTTGCGATGAAAAATGAGGCCAACCGTGATGCGGCGCTAATCACTTTTTTAGCGACAGCCTCAGGTATGCATTTTTTAGGGCTAAGCTCAGTATTTTGGGGGATTTATATCGGTGTCGCTGCACATGTCATTTTGACCAAACGAGTAGCCACACAAGCACCAACGAGTAGCCACACAAGCACCGATGACAACGACTCAAGATTCTAAAAGTTCATAATGTCCAAACGCATTGCCAATACAAAGAAGATGGAACACTACATCTTCTTTGTTTAATCGAAAACTCAATTTTTTGATTTTCTTGTCATTTAAACTTAAAAATTCAATATTCGAAATTAAGAGCTCTATAGGATAAAAAAGGGATCATGTTGCATCATCCCTTTTTTACTTATCTTTGAATTATTTACGTTTTTTCTTACCACTAAGTAGATCTATGGCTTGGGCATAACGTGTAGGTGCAATTCGCTGAATTAAATCAATAATTTTGGCATCATTACCAATTAAAACTCGACGTTTATTCTGCTTTACCGCATCTAAAATGACTTTTGCTGCGACTTCAGGCGGTGTTTTTAGCACTTTATTAAATGCTTTGGTTGCCCTATCTGGGTTCATCCCTAACGCACGAATACTGTCACTCATACGCGCGCTATTTGCAATATTGGTTCGAATCCCACCCGGATGCACGCAAGTTGCGCTGACTCCAGCATTTTCCAAGTCTAATTCTTGGCGTAAAGATTCAGTAAAACCTCGTACCGCAAACTTCGTTGCATTATAGGCACTTTGAGTCGGTTGAGCCGTCAAACCAAATAAGCTGGAAATATTAACTATATGTCCATCGCCACTTTGTTTTAAATACGGTAAAAATGCTTTTGTCCCATATACCACGCCCCAGAAATTAATATTCATAATCCACTCAATTTCATCATAATGCATACCTTCTACAGTACTGGCTAACGCGACACCTGCATTATTAAAGATCAAATTGACCTGGCCAAATTCAGCTTGGGTTGCAGCCGCCCATTGCTCTACAGCGGCACGATCAGACACATCTAATTGGGTCTGAATTATTTTCACACCGGTGTGCTTAATCATTTCAGCCGTTTGTGCAAGACCGTCAAGGTTGCGATCACTTAATGCTAGATGCGCACCTGATTGAGCCAGTTGAATGGCTAACTGCTGCCCAATACCTGAACCTGCTCCAGTAATGGCTGCGACTTTGTTGTTAAAATTTTTCATCGTTATTCCTATACACACTTAATCTCGTTCAGTGAACAAGCTGCATTTTCATATTATTCATAACACAAGCTTAACGAGAACTGATCTATGAATGAAATGATTTTATTTAATTGTAAAATATGAATGCTATACATAGCTCTTTAGCGTTATTGCTTCAAATCAAATTAATGTAATTCAACATGATTAGAGCAAAAATTGAAAACTTAAATGAGCCTTTTAGCTCCGGCTTTTTTTGGGATTGTAGCTCTAAATTTTTCAGCTCAAACAGCGTTTGATATTTATAAAAGTGATACAAATCCCAAATGTTATAAACAAAGCTCAACATTTATTCTATTTTTCTACACGATCCAGATTCTACATATTCAAAATCAGTATATAAAATCCACAATATATACTTATTTTTTTGTGAATATAGCCCTTGAAGACAACAAGGCTGATGCTTTGTAATTTTCCAAGTCTTGTGTATCCACCCTTTGGAAGATCAGGGATGCACATCTCTTACTATGTTCAATAGAGGTTCTAAAATGATAAAAACAACTCTTAGCCTAATCGGTTTGTCACTGGTGTCTAGCTTAGCTTTGGCTGCTGATCCATTGCATGGTACTAAATGGAAAACCATCGATGACCAAACCAAAAAACCTTTATCTGTAGTTCAATTTAATGAAACATCAAAGGGCGTTTTATCTGCAAAAATCGTTGATGTACTCACCCCGGGTGAAGCAGAAAACTGCCAAAAATGTGTAGGTAAATTCCACAATAAACCACTACTCGGTGTGCAAATCGTGAATGGTTTGAAAAATACCGGTAAAAATACCTATGACGGCGGTAAAATTACTGACCCGAAAAATGGTAAAACCTATAGTTTCAATGCCAAAATGTCGAATGACGGCAAGACCTTGAATGGTCGTGGCTATATTGGTGTATCTGCGCTTGGACGCAGCCAAACATGGATACGTGTAAACTAATCCTTTATGTACAAAGTCAAAAGCGGCTCGATTGAGTCGCTTTTTTTGTATGAAAACCAAGAATGAAATTATTCGAAAATAAAAATTAAACGGTATAACGTTTGCTTAGCCCCCATTCGGCTAATATTCGACGATAGGTTGTCGATGAGCGATCTGCTTCGAAATGCGCCTCCATACTGATATCCAGTGGCAATTCCTCAGGTTTTTGACTTTCCACCATGTCCTGATCTTCAGCAAAAATTTGTGCATTAAAATCATAGACCGCTTGTAAATCGCCTGTGGTATCAAAATTACGAGTTAAAGGCACAAATAAACGGGTTTTATTATGCGATACAGGACAACAGGCATTTAATATTTTTAACACTCCATTTTCAGGAAAATCGATGGTTAAAATTGCAGAAAATGGCGGATAGACATCAAACGTTCTTTTCCATAAAAAATCTTCTGGCGCTAAATGTTGTAAGCCATGCGGATAATTACTCACATCACTAAGATATTCTGTATGTAGTCCATAGTCCGTACGTACTGTCGAATATTTTTGTACTTTAGGATTTTCACGGTCTGCAAAGCTCTCATGATGCACCCATGCGAAATGTGCAACATCAATAAAGCCTTCGAGCTGACGCCCACTTGAACCACCAATATCTACATAAGGTGGCAATATAGATTGGTGCGGCTCTGTATCCCACGTGTCTAAATCTGGAAAATTGGCCGTAGATTCATCTCGGTTAAATAAACTGGTCCACACCAATCCATATTTCAATACGACTGGAAATTTAGTTAATGAAAAACGCTCTGAAATTTGTGTCAACTCAGGCTGTGCAGGAATTTTTACACACTTTCCTGCGCCGTTATAATGTAAACCATGGTATGGACAAATGATGTCTTCACCCTTGACCCAGCCTTTGGTTAATGGCACCCCTCGATGTGGACAGATATCACGAACTAAATGAATTTTTCCACTTTCAGTTTGATATAACGCCATTTTTACATCGAGTAATTGCACTTGTTGCGGTTCAGTCGAAACATCTTCTACACGTGCAACGGGATACCAATGCTGCGCCAAAATATTCCAGTCGTTGGCATCAAATGTACTGCACTGAGGTTGGGTAAATAAATTGAGTACTGGAATGGCATTCATAGTTCATCTCGACATTTTCAATATTTCTTTAGCATTTAGCACTATTTAAATTTTGCTAAATCCTTATTTTCTAAGTCGAAATTAAAATCTAAACACATTTCTGTCTATTAGAATGATTTGCATAGATTGTTCTGTTTTTTAGAACAATAAGCATTGATCTCTGCACGATTTGATAAAGCTGGCATGAATATCGCTTAAAATGCATAACATTATAATTCGCTAATCACGCGATAGAGATTGAAGCTTGTATGTCGATTACCTTTTCTAGATTTTCTGAATATTTTATGGCGGTTGCACGGACTGGAAGTCTGCGCAAAGCTGCTGAACAACTTTTTATTTCAGTCTCAGCAGTACATCGGCAAATCGTTTTGGCAGAGGAAGAACTGGGGGTTGCCCTATTTGAACGATTACCTCAGGGCTTAAAACTGACGCTCGCGGGTGAATTACTGTATGCCGATTTATTAAAATGGCAAAAAGAATATCAACTGACACGAACTCGATTTGATGAAATCCAAGGTTTAAACCGAGGAAACATTGAAATGGGTTTTATTGCGGCTTTGAATGATAGCTTTGTTGTCGACTGTATTCAAAAGATGGCTGAAACTTATCCGTGGATCAACCTCAACATCAGCATGAATAGCAGTGAAGATATTTCCAGAAAAATCGTTGATGCAGAATTAGATTTTGGCATTATTTTAAATCCTAAAAGCCATAGCCAATTAGAGATTTTATCCTTTATAGAAATTCCGTTGGGCTTTGTGATGTCGCCGCATCATACCCTGGGTGGAATGGATAAAATTTATCTTTCAGATACGTTAAATGAACGGCATATTTTGCCGAGTGATCCACTCATTATTAGTGAATATGTACAGACTTTATATAAACATCATAAGTTTAGTCCGATTCAAAAGATCGAATGTAATGACATTAGAATGATACTGTCATTGATTCAACAACAATTAGGCATCAGTTTGATGTCATATATGGATGCTTTGCCATTGCTTGAGAATAATAAGATTATTTTTAAACCGATCCGTGAAAAAGGTTTGCACAGTTTGACCATTGCTTTATGTGTCGCATCGAAGCGCCAAACTTCTCGAATTTCTCAGATCATGATTAATCATTTGGTGGAAAAAATGGAAGAAATTAAAATCAATTTAAAATCCATGACCCCCTAAAACCAATATTTTGGCGTTGTAATAGCAAATAATTATTTAAAAAAAAGCCAGTGCGAATAACCCGTACTGGCTGCTGAAAGCTAAAGTTTTATTAGTTTATTTTTTTAATCCAATGGATTGCCTACAATATTACTAATGATGCCTTTCATAATATGATTGCCTTGTTCTTTACGCAGTTCTGCATACCATTCGCGCGTCACACTTTCATCTTTCATATGCGTCACATCACAACGTTTACGCGCTCGCAGAACCAATTCATTAGCACGTTCATTACGTTTATTTTGATAACGACGCAATGAATCTTGTAAGCCCAAAGTATTGATTTGCAAAGAACGAGCTAAATAAATTGCATCTTCCATTGCTTGGCAACCACCTTGTCCAATATCAGGCGTTGTGCTGTGTGCTGCATCACCCACTATCACCACACGACCTTTGTAGAAATCTGCAAAAGGTTCAATATCATGAATTTCTACCCGATTGGTTTTTTTGGCATCTACAGCATCAATTAGCTTTTGAACCGGTTCACACCAACCGTTAAAGTATTCTTTAAATAAGGCCTTATATTGTGTGCGGTCATTTTCTAAGCCTGCTGCTAAAGGTACATCAAAGAAGAAATAGAATCGGTTGTCGGCAACGGGCATCAGCGAAACGCGCTTACCTTCTCCTACAAATGTCGTCCATTGATCTGCCGCAGCAAATTCTTCTGAAATATCGACTAAACCGTTCCAATTGACATAACCTGCATAGCGGCGCTCAACTTGTTCCCCCAATACATACGCCCGTGTCAATGAATGTGTACCATCGGCGCCAACCAATAAATCAGCCAGAACCTCACTTCCGTCAGCAAAACGGGTGATCACTTGATCATCTTGTTCTGAGAAGCTCACCATTTTTTTGCCTAGATGAATATTCTCACGACCAAATTCATCCATGAGCATATTTTGTAAGTCTGCGCGTGAAACTGGATAAGGTCGCTGACCAACTTCTTCGATTAAAGGAAACAGACTAAACTGTGTCATAACATCGCCCGTTAAACCATCGATATAGGCTAAGTGATCCATCTTGCCACCGAGCTTTTCGACTTGTTCGGTTAGCCCCAAATAGTTCAAACATTTGACACCGTTAGACCATAAAGAAATAGCGGCTCCAACAGGTAAAATTTGTTCTGCCTGTTCATAGATGGTTACTTGGTGTCCAAATTTTTTCAAAGCGATCCCTGTCGTTAGGCCCGCCATACCTGCACCAATAATTGTAATGTCCATCTATAACTCCCCTGTGTTTTTTTAAATATCTTTCTCCTAAAAAGCGAAAAGCATGCCATTTTTTCAAACAAACAATAAAAAAATCTAAAGTTGGCACACGCTGTGCTTCTAAACACGTGTAAATGCTAGTTTTTATCAAATGTTAAATTTTTAACACTAAAAACAAAATGCATATGTTTTAAATGAAAATAGTGAATGGATTTTATATATGGCGACTTTACTCGCACCAAGTTTTGATATTCCTGCACAATTACAGACACTTACAAATTTAGCAGATGACCGTATTGGTGCAAAAATACTTGAATGTTCAGATGATTTTTTTGCAGAAGCAAAACGCATGCTTCAATTTAATGCACCTATCTTCGTCGAAGATAAATTTGATGATCATGGCAAATGGATGGATGGTTGGGAAACGCGTCGTAAACGCCATGCAGGTTATGATTGGGCAATCATCCAACTCGGTGTTGCTGGACGAATTCAAGCCTTAGATATTGATACAACATTCTTTACAGGGAATTATCCAGCTTCCGCATCAGTTGAAGCCTGTTTTGCACCAAGTGGTGAGCTAGCACAGGCAGCATGGGTCAATATCTTAGACAATACCGTATTGGGCCCGAGCCAACACCATATATTGAAGGTCTCAAATGATCAGGTGTTTACCCATGTACGTTTAAATATATATCCAGACGGTGGTATTGCACGATTTAAAGTCTATGGTGAAGTTCAGGTTCAAATTCAAGACAGTACGAGCACATTAGACCTTGTTGCACTGGAAAATGGTGGACGCGTAATTGCTTATAGTGATGCTCATTTTGGACATCCACGAAACTTAATTAACCCTGGTCGTGGTATCAATATGGGAGATGGTTGGGAAACTAAACGTCGCCGTGCACCAGGTTTTGACTGGTGTATTTTGGCTTTGGGTCAATCTGGTGCAATAGAGAAAATTGATATTGATACTGCCCATTTTAAAGGCAACTTCCCTGCGCAGGTTTCCATACAAGCGATCTATGTGGAAGATGCCACTGACCCTCAACTGATTCCGCAAAGTATGTTCTGGCCGTTTTTGCTCGATGCACAAGACATGCAAATGGATCATATTCATAGCTTTGTCAGTGAGATTTTAAAGCATGAAAAAATATCGCATATCCGCATCAATATGATTCCTGACGGGGGGATTAGTCGCATACGGTTATGGGGAAAAATACATCCTTAATTACAGTGTTAATCAAATAGGAAGCCTTCGTGCTTCCTATGTGTATGGTTTCAATTTTTTTAATTAAATACCCTATAAGATATCTAAACATGACTCACAGCATAAAAATACAAGCTCTAAGTATTGAAGGCTTTGCGCCTTTTGGAGAGGTCATTTGCACGACTGGACATGATTTTTTCCACATCAATGACACACATACAGAGCGATATCATGCCCTCGTGGAAACAGAAATTTCAGGTGATGCGGTTGCTGGAATTAGCATCTTTAGAAATATCAAAACCACTGAATTGCCTTTTACGATTTCGATGTTGGAGCGTCATCCCAACGGCTCACAAGCGTTTATTCCAATGCAAGCGCAGGCTTTTTTAGTGGTAGTTGCACCTGCGTTGGATGATCACAGCCCTGATCTTACACAGCTATGTGCTTTCATCACTGATGGGAGCCAAGGAGTCAACTATCGTGCAGGAACATGGCATCATCCTCTCCTGACACTCGAAGCACCCAGTAGCTTTGCCGTCATCGATCGTATTGGCATTGGACATAATTGTGATGTGTTCCAGTTCCAAACGCCTATTCACATTTCAAATTAATGTATTTTTAGCTTAAACACTTACAGCTAAATAGACTAAAAATCACTTAACCAATTGTTAATAAATAATTAATTTCATCTTTTGATATTATTTAATTTAAACATAACGCATTAAAAAAGCCCTCAATTCAAAGGGCTTTATTTATTCTATACAAACTATATTCTATGAATCATCGTGTGGTTCAAGACCCAAGATTGCCAATGATTAATGTTGTACATCTATCGCCATGCTTGGTTTTTTAACCTGATCTTTGCTCATAGTCACTTCTTTATTTTTAAATAAATTCAAATGATTGAACACAATATTTAAAATAATCGCCATCAAACAAGTTGAACTAATGCCTGAATGAAAGAGTGTTTGCACCCATTTCGGGAAGTTTGCGTAGAAAGAATGATCGATAATTGGAATCATCCCTGCTGCAATCGCAGTCGCAACAATGATGAGGTTCTTTTGCTCGTTATAGTCAATTTTCGCCAAGGTACGAATACCACTTGCCGCAACCGTTCCAAACAAAACTAAACCAGCACCACCTAATACAGGGACAGGAATCGCTGCAATCAGTCGCCCCATAATTGGCAGAACGCCTAATACGACTAAAATCATTCCACCCGCTGCGACAACAAAGCGACTTTTCACGCCAGTAATCGCTACTAAACCGACATTTTGTGCAAAAGCACTTTGCATGAATGAGCCGAAGATTGGCGCTGCTGCACTAGATAACATATCTGCACGTAAGCCATTGGTAATACGCTCAGCATCCACTTTAGTACCAACAATCTCCCCAACGGCAATAATATCTGCTGTCGTTTCAGTCATAATCACTAAAGTCACGATCAACATAGCAATAATGGCACTTAACTCAAAAGTTGGCATACCGAAAGCAAAGAAGCTTGGAAATTGAATCCAGTTACCATTTGCAACTTTAGAAAAATCGCCAAAGCCAAAGGCATAAGCCAGCACCGTACCGAAGACGATGGCTAACAAAATAGATAAACGTCGGATAGTTGCATTACGGGTTAAGTTCAGCGCAATCACGATACCCAAAGTTAAAAATGCCAAACTGATGTTCTCAGCACTTCCCCAGTCTGGTGCTTTATTGTTCCCACCCATCATCCAGCGTACCGCTACAGGCAGCAATGAGAGACCAATCACGGTGATCACACAACCAGTCACAATCGGTGGGAAAAAACGAATAATTTTTGAAAAATAAGGTGCTAGGAAAAAGCCAATTAGAGATGCAACAATCACCGCACCATAAACAGCAGAAAGGCCACCGCCTGCGGTTACTATGGCAATCATCGTCGCCACACCTGCAAATGAAACACCTTGTACTAAGGGTAATTTTGCACCGATATATTTCACACCGACGGTTTGTAGTATGGTCGCCAAGCCACCGACAAAAAGCGCCGCCGCAATCAATAAACCGATCTGCGCAGGTTCAAGTCCCGCGGCTGTACCAATAATCAATGGCGGAGCGATAATACCGCCATACATGGTTAATACATGCTGTAGTCCATAGGCAAGGCTTTTCCCTGCGCCTAAATATTCATGTTCTGGTGAAACTGTTTTATTTTGTTCTGTCATTTTTATATCCCCTATTTTTTAACTTTGCTCTTAGCTGCCACGATACGTTGAATATGCAAATGGGCTGATGAGTAAAGGAATATGAAAATGCTGCGAGGCATCTTTTACATAAAAATGAATCACAGCTTTTGGAAAAAAGGTTTCGGTATTTAAAGTCTGAAAATATTCAGCAGTCGCAAATTCAAGGCTATAAGCACCTGCTGTAAAGTCCTTCAGCGCAAAATCATTGACACGACCATCTGCATTGGTTTGGGCTGAACCTAGTAACTCTCCGTGTGCATTAAATAATTGAATGCTGACGTTTGCTGCGGGTTTGCCTAGATTGGTATCTAAAATATGTGAGCTAATCATGCGCTAAGCTCCTGTTTTAATCTTAATAAGGCAATTTCAGCCAGTTGATGATGAACAATTCGTTTTTCGGTTTCAGGATCATTCAATAATCGATATTGCAGCGCCTGTAGTACATCTTCACTACTGAGGCCAGAAGCTTTGATTAAAAAGAGGTATCCGTACTTTTTCTCATACGCGACATTGCCTTTGAGCAATGCAAATTGAGTTTCTTCATCTGCTGAAATTTCAGACTGTTCTTGATTTGAAAATTGTTGTTCCAAACAACTTAATTCTGCCTGTGCCTTTTTTTCACCAATCCGTGGATGATTATCTAGAGCATTTTTGATTTCATCCCAAGTCCAAGCATTTGCAGCTTTTACTGCTTGCTCTATGATTTGTGTGACACAGGTATAAGGACGCTGCGCTACAATATGTTCTGCCCAGTCTTCAATTTGCACACAGTGCTTTAAAAAAGTTTTTACATCTGCTTCGGATGCTTTATTAAATTCAACAAGTTGCACTATAAAATCGCCTAAAATTATTGAATGATTGTTCAAATTTAGTTTTGCAATATCAGTGCCAACCTAGGTCTATGATGTCAGTTACCTAAGTACAGGCCTAAAAAAAGAGGAGCTAAGCTCCTCTTTATCCAAATATTTTTTTACTAGACTGCATGATGTGTATACCAATGTTCCGCGATATCACCACGGCGACAGATCCAGACTTTTTCATGTGATTGCACATAATCTAAGAATCGTTGTAGTGCTTTAAAACGGCCTGGTCGCCCTAAAATACGACAATGCATCCCTATCGATAACATTTTTGGCGCGCTTTCACCTTCTGCATATAGCACACCAAAAGCGTCTTTAAGGTATTGATAAAATTGTTCACCACTGTTGAAACCACCCGGTGAACAAAACTTCATATCATTGCTTTCGAGTGTATAAGGAATAATTAAATGTGGACGGGTTCGACCATTTTCATTTGTCAAACGACTCCAAAAAGGTAAATCATCACCATAGTGATCACAGTCATATTTAATTTGCGGAAATTCAGCCAATAGCTGACGTGTGTTGGGACTGTCACGCCCTGTGTACCAGCCAATAGGCGTCTTTCCAAATAATGCTTCAAGCACACTAATCGCTTGATCCATGTGCTGACGTTCCAGCTCTATCGGCATATCTTGATAATGTAACCAGCGTTGACCATGTGAAACGACATCATAGTTGGCTTGTTTGATCGCATCGACGATATAAGTATTACGTGCTAAAGCCATACCAACGCCAAAGACCGTCATGGGTAAATCACGTTTTTTAAATTCTTCATGAATCCGCCAAAAACCGGCTCTAGAGCCATATTCATACATCGAGTCCATCGACATATGTTTGGCAGGAAAACTGGCCGCTCCAATAATATCGGATAAGAATTGTTCTGATCCTGCATCCCCATGTTCGATGTGGTTTTCTCCACCTTCTTCATAGTTCAACACGAACTGCACTGCGATACGTGCCTGATTAGGCCATACGACTTGAGGTACATCGCCATGATATCCAATTAGGTCTCTGGAATAATCCTGTTGTTGGATCTGGTCAATTAAGTCTTGTCCACGTAAGTAGCCTGTAGTCACTTCAACTTCCTAATTTGTTATATCAAACAGTAAAAAAATTAGGTAGAAGCAAGCAAATTATGCGCCAATGTCATAGACGGCTAAATAACTTTTCATATCAATGACCATTGCCTTTTTTTAAAATATTGAATGGTTGCCCTGAATCATCTGCAATGATTGAAATTTGCCAAATTTCATCTATTTCTGGAAAATTCTGATGCAGTTGATCAATGAAATAGTAATAACCCGGTGTATTTTCGGTAATATAAATGATTGTATTTGAACACAATATATAGAGCTGAATCTCATCAATGGTTCCAAGATCTTGGCGTACGACATCTATACTTTGAATATCTTTCCATAATATAGTTTTAGTGCTTATTTCAGGCCCAGTTATAGTGTATGTGAAACCATCATTAAAATATTCAAAATCACCTTTATCCTGTCTTATAATCTCAAATTCATTTGTTTTATTTTTTATATCTTGTTTTAAATCAATTGAATCTACAAACCAAATATGAGGATGACAAATTATTGCATTCCAAATAATAAAAATACAAAGTGTAAAAAACCATATATTAGCTGTAATTACTATCGTAAGCACTGCCAATATAAATAAGATAAAACCCAAATTTAGGTTTAAAAATAATATAGTTGAAGTTCTTATTGGTAGTTGTACTTTCATTGGCAACTGCTTGAATAAAATATTACCATCATTCAATTTTTCGTTATATTTAAAGTAAAAACAAATTGCCAGTATTAAGAATGATATTAAACTAATGAATGTAAAATGTTTTTCCCATATTTGCCAATTAGATAAAAAATATATAAAAATTACCATAAATATTGAAATTGAACAATACATCGTAAGTAAGGAATTTAAAAAAATATGCATTCTCATTGATTTTTTAATCTAGTAAATTTTTTAATGGTATAACTATACTTAAATTTAAAGCATCATGATCAAATATCTTTGTAAAATCAAAACACCTAACTCTGAAAATTAATTTATACTCATAAGTCATTTTCACTCAGTTCCAAATAAAAGATTCAAACAATAAGATTGGCTAGCAATTGATTAATCCACGCTTTGGAGAAGACAAAAGATTTTGATTAGGCCCACCTCACATCCAAGTAAGTTACATAAGTTTTAGTGACTTATGGTGGTCTGTCTTAAGAATCTTTATGCAATAGAGCCATAAACGAGCAAAACTCTACAAAATATTAAAAAAAATATTTACTCATAATTTTTAAATTTTACTCTTCACTCAACAATGCAATATATTGAAAATAAATAAATTACAAAAATATAGATAAACCTAATATAATATTCATAAACTTCTGTTTCTTTTTTTATTTTTCCGATCAACAAATAACTCCCATTATAAATTAGATCAACAAAGATAATAAAAAAAACTACTGCACCAATAAAACTCCAGAAACCTATCCCAAAAAAGTAATACTTTATTAAAAAAATCAAAAACTCAATAATAAAAAAAATAGCTATAATTAGCCTTTTATAATCGTGATAAACTCTAATTACAAATTTATCCATTATTATTCCTTTTTAAACTATCGATCCATCTCATTACGAACTGCATCATTACTTTACTTCTTCAGTAGACATCAATTATTTAATACACATCACGGCGGTAAAGACCTGCTTTACGCAGAGTATGCAGTTGTTCAATGCCTAGTATCTCTTGCAAAGTTGCATCTACTGCTTTGGCCATATTCAAACTGCCGCAGATATAGAGACATGCCCTTGCTCTAGCCAATCAATCAATTCAGCTTTTTTTACAACTAGGACATCTTGCACATACTTTTCAGCAAATCCATCACGAGAAAATACCCGATCGATTTCTGCAATTTTACCTTGGTTTTGTAATTCATGCAGTTCATCAGCAAAAATTGCATCGAAAGCTTGTTGACGTTCACCATAAATAAACCAGTTTTGATAGTGCACCGTTGCGACGCGTTGCCTTAGATGTGAAAGCAAACTCGCCATTCCTGAGCCATTGCAAATCAAAATCGCAGAGTGAACGCCTTCTGCTAAGTGAAAATTTGGATTCGCAAGAATATAGGTATGAATATATTGACCAAGTTTTAAATCTTGTGTTAATAAACCAGAACCTAAACCTAGTTCATCGCCATGCTGCTCTTGACGTACGACGAGCTCTAAATCTTTTTAATTAAATAGAGTTTGATAATTTCACGCTTATACTAAACGACTGAATAAAGACTATAATAAAAATTAAAAATTCATTCGCCATTTGCGAAATCTTCGAGCAATCATGTCCAAAAATCTTGCAACGCTGATTGGATTCAGTGCAATCTTACAATGGTCTTCTATTGTTGGTTTACTCAAGAAAATTAGTTTCAGTATTGGCCCTGATCTTGCTGTGTTCTTTATGTATACCTTGAGCGCAATTATTCTATTGCTCTTATTTAAAATTCCAAACCTTAAACTGGTTCCGCGCCAATTTTTGATATACGCCACCCTTTTATTTGTGATTTATGAGTTGTGTTTTTCGTATGCCATTGCTTTGGCTCAAACTGCTCAACAAGCGATTGAAATCAGTTTAGTCAATTATTTATGGCCGAGTCTGACAATTGCCGCGTTAATCTTATTTAAAGAATTAAAATTTAACTTTTTCGTAATCATTGGTTTAGCCATTAGTTTGGGCGGCATTATTTTAATCCAAACTGGTAACGGAAGTTTTAACTGGTCTACAGTCTTTACCAACATTCAGTCCAATCCCTTTAGCTATTTTCTTGCTTTTATGGGCGCGAGTTTATGGTCACTCTATTGTGTGATTACACGTAAATACAGTCATGGGCATAACCCTATTTCATTCTTTTTCGTCGTGATCACCATTGTGCTATGGCTAAAAATGTTGATATTTCACGGTATCCCGCGAATGCCTGCCGTAGACTTACATACCGGTAAGTATATGTTAATCGTGTCCATCGTGACCGCATTGGGTTATGCAGCGTGGAATGTAGGTATTATAAAAGGCAATATTACGATATTGGTAACTTTATCGTATTTTAGTCCGATTTTTTCTTCGGTTATTTCAATGTTTATATTACAGACACCACTGAGTTTAAGTTTTTGGCATGGTGCCATTTTGGTGACATTAGGTTCGCTGGTATGTTGGATTTCAACCAGTTGGCCACAAATTAAAGCCAGATTAATGCAATTGCGCCATGAATAATAAGAAGCAGTCACTTGGCTCATTTATCTTAAACTGAATAGCAAAACCGCGATTAGGCACAGCATATGAAGTAACTGTGTTGGTGCAAAATATAGAAAATATTTCCAGCCACCTGTGAGAAATGCATTCACACATTTTGAAATCGCATGGGCTGATAATCCAATCACCACAGCATAAACCAATGTTAAATTGTCGATATTACCTTGCATCACCACGGTTGCCATAGCTGCATGGACTTCAAAGAGTGATGCTAATAATGTCCCTAAAATTAAGCCTTTATCACCTAAAGCGAGATTTAATCCATAAACAAGTGCTTGGATCAAAGTAAGCGTGATGGCAATGATTGCCGCCTGTTTTAAGCTAAACATTCGACTATCAGTATTTTCTAACGGCACTGTTTCATTCGCCTCTACACGAAGCATTTCAGGTTCTGACTCTTTATTATGCTGAACTTGAGATGAGCCATAAATCAGATATAACGCAGTAAGGACCAATATCAAGATGCCGACGATACTTGGTATAACTAATATTTTAAACCAAGCAAAACTCACCCCAAGGACAATGATCAAAAGTTGAACCAATGTCGCAACACATGAAAAAAGTCCTGCCCCTGCATTACTTTTGGCACTGGCTTTTCCTGCTCGCACTTCCATGCCTAAGCTTGCGATTGTTGCTGTGCTCGACACAAAACCTGATGCCAAGGCCGATAAGATAATCGCTTTATCAGAAGATAGAAGCCGCTTGGCGATGTGCGCTAATGACTGCACCACCAAGATCAATATCAGTAATTTTAAAATCACATAGGGATTTAATACAGAACCCCAATAGGCCTGATTCGACGTTAAAGGTAAGGCAATTAGGATCAATGCCAGTAAAAATACACCATCTCTTAACTCATAGTCTTTGATCCAATGTGCTGCAAAATGATGTAAGCCTTTTTTTCCAACTAATATGAGGGTCAACACCACAGCCAAACACGCAGCCAATGGAATATTAAATACACAAGCAGCGCCGATTAAATAGGTCATAACAAAAGCTAGTTCTGTGGTTGTGCCAATATCTTGTTTTTGCTGGCTTAATCCATAATAGCTAAACACACTGACGACAATTGCACCGATTACACCAACAGCTAAATGGATTAAAAAACACAATGCTCCAAACAGCGCACAAATGGTAAATGAGCGTAAACCGGCAAAGCTCTGTTCACTGTCCAAATTGTTGTTACGTTGACGCTCCAAACCGATGAGCAATCCACAGCCTAAAGCCGAAGCTAAAATAGTTAACAACGCTGGGAAGGATAATGTTTGTATGAGTATTTCCAAATTTAAGCCCTCCCATCAATACATTGTTTATTTTGGCAATATAAATAAAAAATAATATAAAAATTTAACGCTAAAATTTGAAAAAAACATATAAATTGAACAACTTGAGAATTTTCAATCATGTTCAAAGTTTAGTCATACTTTAAATCATAAACAATTCCATGATAAATATCCTAGTGGACATCAAATATTTCTCATCTTTTAATTAAAAAAAATATTCGAAAATCTGACTTAAATTCGGACTTTTTTACCTTCATGTCTGTTTAAAGCACACATTAAGCCCAAATCACCATAATCGCCGCAATCACCACTAGGGCTAAACCCCAATGATCAGTTCTTGCGAGTTTTTCCTTAAAGAAATAGGCAGAGATTAAGAGGCTAAATAATATTTCGATTTGACCTAGGGTTTTGACAATCGCAACCGTTTGCATACTCATAGCAGTAAACCAGCCCAAGGATGCTAGAAAGCTACAGACACTAACGCGAAAGGTCAGACCGATTCTCTCCCACATGGCAATGAGCGTTTTGCGGCTAAATAGACTGAGGTACAACAGCATAATCACACATTGAAAGCCAATTACACTCAACAATACCCACGCCGCACGATGCAAAGTCGGTAAATCACTTAGCTCTAAACTGGCTTCACGAACCAATAAAGAGGTAATAGCAAAACTTAATCCACTCCCTACACCGATGCATAAAGTTGGCAAAGATAACTTTTGTCGTTGAGAACCTTTGCTTAAAAGAAAAACGGCAACACCACCAACCAAAACACCAATCCAACCAAATAAACTTAAATGTTCACTTAAGAAAATCACTCCAACAATGGCCGCAAATATCGCTTCACTTTTCGCTAAACCAACACCAATGGCATAATTCTTTTGTTTAAAAAGCAAGACCATTAAAATCGTCGCTAAAATTTGACTTAGTCCTGCAATCACCACATACACCCAAAACATAGGTGTAAATGTGGTCACCTGAGTCACAGGCTGTTGTTGGTACAGCACAAATAAATAAATGCAGGCAAATGGGAGCCCAAAAATAAACCGAGCAAGGGTAACACCATACACATCAACAGTGGTACTGAGTTGTTTTTGAAATGCATTGCGCCATGACTGCATAAAAGCAGCCATTAAAGTGAATAAGATCCAAACTGGAAACATAAGAAAGGTGGTTTAACGGTGGATGCCTCATCAATTTACGCTTTTATTGAATTGAATGCGACCTAACACGGCTAGATTATTCATTGAACTTGGTTATGGATTCATTGAAAAAATTTTATTTAAAAACCTCATATTAAGAATATGGTATTTATCAAAATTTAAGTTTTTATAAAAATACGCAAAGGCATGTTACCTTTGCGTTTTGCTCTTTACCAATATTTAGTTGGTAACTTACAGTAAGTTAGCTTTCAAGTAGTACAGCACCAAATTGCTCACGTAGATCTTTTTTCAGCATTTTACCTGTTCCGCTCAAAGGAATGGCATCCACGAAAATCACTTTATCTGGCACCTGCCATTTAGCAACTTTATCTGCATAATAATCCAAAATTTCTGTATCAGATAAATCGACATCTGGCTTTTTAATCGCAATCAATACAGGACGCTCATCCCATTTCGGATGGGTCGCTGCAATCACTGCCGCCATTGCAATTTTAGGATGTCCCATAGCTAAATTTTCTAACTCAACAGAAGAAATCCATTCACCGCCCGATTTAATCAAATCTTTTGAACGGTCACTAATTTTTAAGAAACCGTCTTCGTTTAGGGTTGCAATATCCCCTGTATCAAACCAACCATCTGAGGTTAATGCAGACTCTGTTTTGCCAAAGTAATTGCCAATAATCCAATGCCCTTGGATCTGCAAATTACCCGTCGTTTCGCCATCACGTGCAACTTCGTGTGTACCGTTTTCTTCATCGGTAATACGTAAATCAACTCCAAATGGCGGACGACCTTGTGACAATCGTACTTGTAATTGTTCTTCTTCAGATAATAATAAATGTTTGGCTTTAAATTGGTTTGAAGAACCTAATGGACTGGTTTCAGTCATCCCCCAAGCATGAATCGTTTCACAGTTAAATTGTTCTTTAAAGACTTTCAACATCGCAGGTGGGCAAGCAGATCCACCAACCACATTTCGCACTAAACTTTGGAGCTGACTGCCCGCTTGCTGCGCAGCATTGATTAATCCCTGCCAAATCGTTGGAACACCCAATGCAACAGATACTTTATAATCATCAATCATTTGTGTCAGGCTCGCACCATCTAAACCTGGGCCTGGCAGCACTAAAGTACATCCCACCATTGCCGCAGCATATGGCGTACCCCATGCGTTGACATGGAACATCGGTACAACGGGCATCATAATATCTCTCGCTGAGATATTTAATGAATCCGGCATACAAATCGCATAACTGTGTAAGACTGTTGAACGATGGCTATACAACACGCCTTTCGGATTGCCTGTGGTACCCGAGGTATAACATAAAGAACTAGCCGATAATTCATCTAGTTCTGGCCATGTATAGTCTGCAGATTGCCCCGCGATAAGTTCGTCATAAAACTTCACATCTGGCACCGCTTCGATAATTGCTGCATCTGGTGCATCTAAACAAATAAAATGTTCAACAGATTTTAATAGTGGTTTTACTGCTTTGATTAAAGGCAAAAAGGTTTTATCAAATAACATCACGCGGTCTGCGGCATCATTGATGATAAAAATTAATTGTTCTGGAAATAAACGCGGATTAATGGTGTGACAAACATAGCCGCTACCTGAAATAGCGTACCAAGACTCTAAGTGACGATGGTTATTCCAAGCGATGGTCGCAACACGATCCCCTAAATTTAAACCGAGAGATGCAAGAACATTGGCAAATCGTTTTGAATTTTTATGGACTTCACCCCAAGTGGTTTTCGTAATCGTCGTGTCTGTATTTTTTGAAATGACTAAACTATCCGCATGATAGCGACCCGCATGTTCAATCATGCTACTAATCAAAAGCGGTTTAAACATCATATTACCAAGCATTCTTTGCTCCCACATTCATCCATATTGAGTTGTTGTTTTTCCACACTGTCCTGCAGATTTTTTAAAACTTTGCACCATGTCAAAAGTGATTGTTCTTTATCGACAAGGTTAAAGCAGTAGATATGAAACGCATATCCAAAACTGATTCTTATGTTTTAACCTTAATTGATTTTAGAATCCACTGTTTTATTGCTCAAAATATGAATGCTTTAGTGGTATATAATGCAAAAATGAATGCTTTAGCCCTATTCAAAATATAGTCTTATTTAGTTATAACACTGCTGCTATAAAAAATGTCGATTTCAGTTATCAAATAATTGACTGAATCAATTGGCATAAAAAAACCCAGTCTAGATACACTGGGTTCGACGCATTAGCCGTTGTAGTTAAGTTGAAATAGTTACAGCACTTCAAACTCAATACGACGATTTTTCTTACGACCTTCAGGCGTAGCATTGTCTGCTACAGGCTTATTTGAGCCCATCCCTTCAGTACTTAAGTTCGCCGCTGCAATATTTTTTGAAATCAGGTAGTTTTTAACTGCATTAGCACGATCTTGGCTTAAACTTAAGTTTTTCTCAGGATTCCCCGAGCTGTCTGTGTGACCAATAATTCGTACTTTTTTCCCACCGACGCGATTCAGTGCGACAACCATTTCATCTAAGATCTGTACCCCAGATGGCGCTAAAATAGCACTGCCCGATTCAAATTCAATAATACGATTACGTAAAGCCGCATTAATAATTGCCTGTTCAGCCTGATTGACAGAAAGCTGTGCATTGAAACGAAAAGGTGCTGTGACCAAAGACTGGAACTTCGTAGTCGTTGGTTGGATATCATCTTGATTTGACATCTTTCCACTTAAATCGACTTGCGTTCCGCGTACAGAGAGTTTCCCCTGTTTTACTTTTTTTAAGTCATCATTAATCATTTGGCTTACGCTATTGCCCCAACCATTGGGTGCAGTAACCGCTCGAACCTGAATTTTATCAACCACATTTGCCTGACCATAGGTCAAATAGGCTTTATTTAATATTTCTTGCTTGGTTGCTTCATTCGGTACAGCACCTTCAATCACAATAGGCTCTGCCCAAAGCAAAGTCGAACAACCTAAAATGCATACACTCGCAATAAATTTGGGCAACATTGGTAAGATTCTTTGCATCATTATTCTTCTATAAAAGTCTGTCTAAAAAGTTTAATGCCATGAATAAGGCTGATCTGACGCTCACTCAAAGACTGTTCCAAAACGGCTAAACCTGCATTTTGTTCAAGATAAGGATCAATCCAACTAGCATCAATCAAGGAAACCCAATGATCACTTTGCATGTTTTGGGTAAATACATCACTCAGCGCTGTAATATCAGCGCCTTGAAAACCAAACAGTAAAACTGGCGAATCACTGTGTAGGATGCCAATGAGTAATTCAGCATCTTGGTTTTCGACAAAGCGACTAATTAAATTGACCCAAAAAGCCGCAATTTCATAACAGTAACTAATATTATTGATCGGTAAGATCAACACTTTATTCAACCGAGACGTACCCTGATGAATAATCGGTTGTAGCAGCAAACCGAGACCAATCATGCTTTGCGCCAGCTGATACGGCGTAAAATTCAATAAACGTGCAAATGAATGCAAAGTATGATGCTCATAAAAAGAAGAGGTTTCTTCTGTTCCGAACACTTGGATTTCGTTATTTAATTTACCTAATTTATCGAGCAAAATATCGGGATCGCGAATAGAACGCATCACTCGGTTACGCTGATATAAGTCAATCAAAGTCTGTTTATAACGATATGGTGCATACAAAATATTATCGAAAGGATCATCGATTTCTAGCAGATGAGCCAGCACCATTGGAAATTGACGCTTTGAACTGTCTTCACTACTAATCAAATTGGCAACCAAAAAACGCTTATCTTTTGGACTGGCAATAAAGAAATCTAATGAAGGCAGTGAGTTATACGCTGCATTAAAATTGTCTGAACGCATAGCGAACTCAAGCGCCTCCGTGATCCACTGATCAATTAACTGAATCAGTGAATATTGTTCACGGCTCTTTAAGAAGTCACCACGAGCTGGACATTTTCCATAATACAGCGGTGTCGTTCTCACTTCATACATCGTCACACTCCTTGTTCTTTTGCACGAATGCCACCGCTCTCATTTTTAAATTCATCATCATGGTGTTGCTGTTCCTTGTACAACACTCATCGGTGAAGTCGCTGGCGCTACAGGCGCTTGTCCTGCAGGCATCGTTTGCGCTGCGACGACACGAACACCTTTATTCGTCACCACTTGATCAACAAGAGTCATACCTGAATAGCCTGAACCTGTAGTTGGGCCAGATGCGTTACCACTAATCAAACGGAAGTTCACTTTAACAAACACTTTTGGATTTTGTTTGCTACGCCACACCATTTCAAATGAATTACCATTTTGTGTACGCTGAGCGCCTTCAACCAATCGGTTAATACCATATTCACCCGGCTCATCAAAAATCGTATGCGTTTGACCTTCCAAGTCAATTGCAGTAATACGTGCACCCGGAATTGCCCCTTTATTTGGCCAAACGAAGTTCACCCATTGCTGAACACCGTTTTCATACACCATACGCTGACCATCAATATCAATGGTATATGAAAGCAACTGTGTATTTTCTAATGGGAAGAACTGGAAGTTCGATTGATTGGTTGCCGCAGGTGCTGCTTGACTCAATTCCCCTGTAGCAACGCCATTACTTGGCGCAACATAGCGTTGGAAATTCGCTACAAATTGTGGATTTAACCCTATACCCAAATCTTTCCATGTTTTCGTGGTTAAGGTATAGCCACGACGAATCACCAATGGATCTAAATATTCTTTTACAAAGCGAGCGATACTTCCGTTTTCACCAAAAATTTGGCTAATTTCATTACTGGTCGCTTGTAAAGTAGCATTGCTATTAAATGGATATTTAGGTGCAAGATTGGTTGTAAATGGTTGATACGCCTGCATTGCCCACAACTTATTAATTTCGTTTTGAGCTGGAATCAAAAGAACTTCAAATGACTGAGTCACCGGCTGCATAAAGAGTTTTTGAATCAACTGTTGATCTAATTCATTCAGACCCACAGACATTTTTTCATCCACAAATTTTTGCGTGCTATTAAAGACAGAGCTTTGATCATTGATGGTTTGTTTCACCAATGTCATGCTTGCAGGCCCCATGTCACCGCCACTCTTCAAATCATTGAACTTACTACGTACTTGACTCAAAGACAGCATGTATTCATCTAAAATAGATTTGTTTTGCTGATCATCACGCTTACGAACCAGTTGATAGAACACATCAAACTCTTTTGCAATAACACCTTGACCGGCTTTAGAAGCCACTTGCTGTGCCTGCTGCGCATCATCACGGCTGAGGACTTTACGTTTAAACCACGCAATAAAGCCTTTCTGAGGTGCAGCCAGTTCTGCTTGAACAATTGGATTATCCCAACTGGTTTCTTTCGCAATACGGTCAACCACTTTACGAATTGGCGAATTTTCAGGTTCACCTAAAATATCGATAAAACGTGACTGCTGAGCGACATCTGCGCCTTTGCCATAATGTACTGCATTTAAGAATTTACGCCATTCAGCGATATATTCCTGCTTATAAAGTTCGGTTAACTGTTTACTGATCTGGTCTGGACTACCACTAAACGTCAGGTCATCAGAGCGATTGGTATTGAGTACCCAATCTTGAGTATCCGTCGGATTATTCGCAGCTTGGTTAATCGCATCTTTTACATAATCATTCCAAGCTTGGTAAGTAAAAATACCCGGCAAGGCATAACTACCCAACATGCTGTTTTGGCCGGTTTCACCTAAAATTTGCTTCACAGTTACTGCTGGGAAACGTACCGAACCACGCATTTTAATTTCATTATAAACGCGGTCGCGTGCAGGAATACCCATGGTAACAGCCGTCAATAATTGACGTGTTTGATCAACCAATAAAGGATCAGATTCCATTTGCGGGAACGCAGGATCAGCAGCTAAAGTCATCGCATAAGATAAAACTTGTTCTGCTTTTTGAATCATTTCCCCACGTGGCATTTGACCACGATTTGAATCTAACCATGAACGCCAGAAACGAGTAACTTGGTCACTCAAATGGCTCGATTCCATATATTTATGATTGCTCATCATCAAATACGCCTTCAGTGCATTGTAGGCATCCTGAGGATTAGTATCCGATGGTTCTAAATAGGGCTGATTTGATTTCACAGCTTGAGTGATTTGCACATTGACGTGATTTTCTTTCAACGTCGCTTCATTGGCTTTAACGCGCTGTAAGTACTGCGCCATATTTTGCTGAGATGGTGCCAATACAATTTGTTGAATACCTCGTAAATACTCAACTTTGAGTTTTTCACGAATTTTATTCCCTTGGTATAAACCAAAGCTATATTTCAAAGGACGATCTTCATCAAAATGATCGAGCTGCTGTAAATGCCCTTGTAATATCAGCAATGCATCCAATTGAGTCGAAAGCTCACTTCCGCTACGGCTTTCCATTTGTACAACTTTGTCTAGGTCTGCCTGAACTTCAGCCACGAGTTGTTGGTTATTACGATACGACCAAACCCATAATCCAAGCACCACAGCAACCAATAATAATGCAGCAATAAATGCCATAAAACGCTGACGCTTACGTGCAGGATTGATATGTTGTTTAACCAGATTTTTATCTTTTAAAATGACGGTTGAAAAGAGTCCTTTTAAGAAATAACCATGATCTTGCGAAACAGAATTTGTCGGAATGCCAAACTCACTATCCGTACTTTTCACCAAATGAAAATCTTCAGCAATTTGTTCGGTCATCGGACTTTCAATCACACCTTCTTGTAACGCACTGGTGAAATAGAACCCACGGAATACCGGTTTAAACTGATAAGGGTTGTCTTGAAACAACGTACCAATAAAAGTTTTTAACACTGGCTTTAAACTTTTAAACTCAAGTGGAAATGTCATTACACTTGGAGAAATATTTTGCGAATGACGACGACTCAAGTGCGTAGTACTGACGCTCTTCAAGCCATCGTATAAAATTGAATAATGCTTTTCGAACATCTCAACGGCATGCTCAGATGAGTCTGGATCATAAGGCAGTGTTGCACCCCAAACTTGATCAAATTCATCCTTATCATAACAATCAAAAAATTCTGTAAAGCCAGCAATCAAATCCATTTTTGAAAAAACGATATACACTGGCGCAAAAATTTCTAAACGTTCCGTCAAATCCTGTATACGTGCGCGTAAGTTTTTGGCTAATTTGATTGATTTTTCAGGACTTTGACTAACAAGCTCCGCCACAGAAACAATCACGATTAAACCGTTAATTGGTGCTTTAGAACGGTTTTTCTTTAGAATATTTAAAAAGCCTAACCATTCTGAATGGTCTTCGGCATAAACTGAATATCGACCTGCGGTATCGAGTAACACACCATCTGTAGAGAAAAACCAATCGCAGTTACGAGTACCACTTAGACCTGCCGACACCATTTTCTGATGAGTTTCTTCAAATGGAAATCTAAGACCAGAATTATAAATCGCTGAACTTTTACCCGCTGCTGGGTTACCAATCACCATGTACCAAGGTAATTCATATAGGGCTGCATTCCCCTTTTTGTCGCCGAGTTTTGATTTACGGATAAGTTGAATCGAGTCTTTCATTTGCTGATTGATCAGCGCAAGTTCTTCTTTATTTTTTTGTTTACCGTATTCAGCTTCATTATCCTTGGCAATCGCCTCAGCCAGTTCTTCGCCTTGCTGTTTATGACGATAATGCTGTACTAATTCATATATACCCCACAGAATTAATCCGAGAATATAAACAGCAACCACAATGTAAAAAGTCTTTTGCGGAATCGAATTATGCATAGCCACAATGGCCACAAAAAATGACAAAGCCACCATCGCTTTAGGATTGGTGACGTACTGCCAAACATAACCGAGGATCGTATAAAATAGTGTGTTCACAATGTTCTCAATTTCGTCTTAATTCTAATTAAACAGTTTCTTGTTCAAGTTCATCTTCTACTGAAAATGCTTGAATAAAAGCAAATGTCGATTCTTGGTCTGTGCTATAAATCATGGCAGTTAACTCTTCTGGCAAGTGCATACCCAACATGAATCCAAAAATTTTTGCCAATTGCTGGGTATTTCCAAGATTCTGTTTTGTATATAAAAAATGATAGGTTTCAATCGCGGTTTCATTAAATTTATACTGTAATTTTTTCACCACTTTCATATCCGTTGCATCATCTAACATCAATAAAAAGGGTTGTTCTTGATCATACTGATCTAAATTATTCAGTGCTTTAAGCTCTAAATGACGTTTCAACTCAGGCTCATGTGCCACCACTTGTAGCACTTTATTTGGAGTTAAACCTCGAACTTGAACGTCTGAAGCAGCCAAACACCAACTCGATGCAAACTCTGCAGCAATGTATTTTTCTTGTAACCACATCTTTTCATCAATCCATTCTTGGTCGATTTCAGAGTCAGCATTGAGAATCAAACTGACTTCAAACTTTTGTTTTGAAATCATCTCTAAAATGCTTAACCATTCTGAATAAGCGACTTGAGTGCCGATAAAATGTGGCTCGATATGAATTTGTTCGGGAATGATCGAAAATCCGTCAGATAGATACTGCTGAATAATTTGAGCATAATCATCATTCCATTGATGAATCAAATTATCAGCAAGCAAAATATGGACATTTAAACGATTTAAACGTGAAACTTGCTGTGCATTGTTCGCCAAATGTTCTGGATGTTCATCTTGCGTATAGTCTGGGTCCACCCAACCCGGATGCATACGATACTGATATGCCAATTCACTATCATAAAAGAGTGCTGATTGCTTCAGATGCTCAGCGATTAAAAACAGACTTTCAACGTGTTGCTCTAGTTGTTGCTGAATAAGTGACTGGATTCGTTTTTCACGCATGGTGATGGCACTAAATTCATCATCTGCTTCTTCACTAGTAAGTTCATCTAAATCTTTGATTCGAAATGAAAGAACAGGCAAACCGTATGCATTGAATAATTTATCATCGAGTTCAGGACTTTTGAATTGTTGAATATCTTGGATAATTTGTTCGTTTTCACCAAAACTATGCCAAGCCGCTGAAGAATAAACATTTAAACGAAATTGCTGTACATCGACAGGCTTCGGTTTTGCTTGTTCAATGGCGTCAATTTGTTGTTGCTCAGCTTGTTCTTCTGCACGTTTTTCAGCTTCAAGTTTTTTTTCTTTTTGATGTTGAATGCCCTTATAAATCAAATAAGGAGACAAAGTAATTGCACATAAAGCGACAGGAAGAATTAGAAAATAGGTGACCAGATCCAAAGCCGTCGGGTCATAGCCTGTATCTCGCCAGTAAAAAATCACGAAAGCAGTACACAAAACAAAAAGCGTACTAAAGGTTCCAATTATTAATTTCAGCATTATTATGAATTCCCCATTAAGGCATAACAGGTTTCTGTATTATCGACCTGTTTATTCGGCTGTAAAAATGCTCCCTGAGCTAAACCAATTCCGCTCAAAGAATTTAAACACACCGGTTTTATTTCTTCTTTTTGTAAAATTAAGCGCACATCCACCATTAATGTTGGACTGCACCAAGTTTGAATCATTTGTTTTAATTTTTGGCTGTGTGACTGATTCGGTAAAAATGTTAAATAATCTTCATGGTTTAAAGGTCCAATCACGATTTCAATTTTTTCGTCAATCTGTTGAATCTTTTCACCACAAAATGTATTTAGTCCCAATAAACTCGGCTGAGATCCACCTAAACATGTTCTCTGATCTTCTTCAAATACAAAAGTTTCAGGGATAAATTCTCGAATATCAAAATTCTGCTTAAAGATACAGTTCAGCATGGTTTTTAATGCATACGCTGTATTGTTTTGTCCCTGCATTAAACCTGAAAACTCAGCAAAATAATCATCTAAATCTGGCTGATCATGCTGGCTACGGATATAACCATTTAATGCATGTAAAATATCAAGATAGTGATTATCCTGCTCGATTTCATAACGAATAGGTAAATGATAATTTAAACTGGCATCAACATAATGTGCTGTTAATTTATGATTAAACAGCCCTAAAAACTTTTGTGTTTCGTGTCGCTGATGTCGCCCGCTGAGCTTAATCTTATTGGTATAGCTATAAGGTAATGCACCTTGAATACCCGTTAAACCCACCATTAAATTTGTCAGTTCAACTTTCTCATCGTTGAACTCTAAACTTTCAATTTCAGTGTTCGGGAAGTTCAAATTAAGTGAACTATTAAACTCAAAGTCATTGGCCCAATAGACTTGAGCTGCTCCATAAGGTGCATGTCTTAACAAACGAGTAGCTTGAACAAACTCGTAGGCTTTCGGTTCTTGGAAAAGTCCGTCAATTACAGAGCTTTCTTGCCACCAACGTTCTGCACGCATTGGTATAACTCCTGTTGACTATTTGCATCAAAAACCGAGACATCGACAAAGCTGTTCATATTGACTTTTAAATTAAAGATATGGGCTAGCAATTGACTAAATATATACAGGCTATGCCCTCTAAATATATCCGCATCGATATCGAGCTGTACTTTTAAACCTCTGACAAATAATGGAAACGGTTTACTATCCACAAGTTTCTGCGTGGTAGAAAATTGAATCTTTTTTATGGAGTCGATAATAATTTGGTTTTCTTTCGATTTAGGTAAATTATACAATTCCAAAAGTTCTTTAATATGAGAGACCGTATCGCCTTTCATTAAAGACATATTATTCAAAGATAAATGTGAAATGACCCGCCACTGTTCTTGTTTATTTTGCTCAAAATAATACGGTAACGACGGTCGTTTGAGCATCAGAGCACGACGTGCCAAATTACTATCATTCAGAGTTAATGCATTTTGATCTTTATTATAACTTTCGTAAGGTAACTCACGATTACTACATAGTAGTTCAGTACTAATAAAATCGGACTGAGTGCTATGTGGGTCTAGAGCACGAGATATGATTGAATAGTTTAATTCCTGATGTTTATTCTTCATCTGCTGCGGATTTAAACTATAAAAAAACTGGACTTTATCCTGATGATAATGACTCATTGCAAAAAAAGGCAGTACCGGATAATACACTTCATCTTGGTTACTTTTTTCACGCACCATATTCATTTTTAAAATGCTATAGGCTTGAAAATATTCAGGATGGTGTGCATCTGTCACCAATGGATATTCCATTCGCTTATGATTAATCTTTTGCGGCTCTGCTTGTTTATTGAAAAGATTAACAATTGGTGTAGCAAACAATTTAAAATTTGCAGCATTTAATTCAGAATAATTTCGAATCGCTGCTTGATCATTTAAATTGAGTTTAAAGTGCATTTGAACATCAAATTCACTATGTTCTAAACTTAAAAACTTAATGAAATCTAAATTTAGATTTAACAAATTGAATTTTTCAGGAACACAAAAATATTCCATCAGTAAACGATATGCATGATGCGTATGTTGATCGATAGGTAGAACACTTTGAACTTCTTCAAAGCCCATAATTTCAAATGGATTGGCAATATCAAAAATGTGCTGCCCTACACGAATCGAAAAACTTGTAGTGGATTTAAAAATACTATCCAAAACCTGCAAAGGAAAATTAGAAATAGCGTCTAAAAAGATCGGCAAAGTTTCATTTTTGAGTAAAGCGTGCTTATTCGAAAAAATTTCAAATCCTAAGCTCAATGTGGCATTTTGATTTAAATGCATATGTGCCGATGGATGAGTTTTGAAATTGAGCTGTTTTAATTGAATCGGTAATAATGTGACTTCTTGTACCGTCTGATATTCACATTGAACACCGCGCGTACTTTTGGCTTTTAGACTGGTCGCCTTTGGAATAACGTGTCGATCTGTTAATTGCTTAATTTTATTTATATCTTCGAAGCTCACCACAGAACATGCAGGAAATGGTTTTAAATATTGAGGAAACATCACCTCAAAAATTGAACGGGTAAAAACGTCATAACTATCTGCAAGTTTTTTATCAATCCGTGCAGAAATTAGAGAAAATGCTTGAATTAAACGCTCAATATGCGGGTCATCTATTTGTTCTTGGTTTAAAGACAAACGCTGGGCGATTTTGGGGTATTTACTGGCAAACTCACGGGACTGTTGTCCAAATTCCTGTAGTTGTTTTTCGTAATACGGTAACAGCTCTTCAATCACAGATAACCCACTTCATTAAGCTCTTGGAGAAATAACATATTGTTGTGTTGTTGGTTTTAATAAGGCATCAAAAATAACTGGTTCGTATAAAGGATGAATATTTAAATATGCCTGAATACTTAAACATAGTGCCCCCATATTATGACCATCCATGAGCATTTCGACTCGAATCTGTTTTAAACGCGGTTCATGTGCAGCAATCGATTGCTCAATTGACTGGCAAATTTTGTCGCGATCCGATGGATTTGCTGTCGATAAGCCCACAAAATCGATAATGCCAAATTGCAAAATAGATTTTTTTGCTAATGGAAAGTCATCAATCAGTTCATCTAACTTTGCCACCCGACTATTGAGGAGATCCTCTAAATCCGAAGCAACAGATTCACGAAGTTCTTGCAAAGACAGACCTTGAGTCTGCTGAGCATCTGCTGGTAATAAGCGGTCAAATAATGTCGTTCTAAAACCATAAGGATAAAGCTGATCGAGATTCATATCTTCTTATAAATATTTAAAAAAATGAAAATAGAGGCTACCCAAGTAAGCCTCTATCTGAATCCATCTATTACGCTGCGTATGAAGCAGTGTTGTTAGATAATGACCACTTCTTAGTAACAGCACCTTTCGCAGTACCGTTAATATCTTGTTGGTTATATGTCCACTCTACTGCAGCATATTTCAAACCAAATGATTCGTGTGGAACACCTTCATCATTTACAGTTGGTGTCACGCTAGAAACCAACACATGTTTCAGTTTGATTTGAAGATATTTAATGCGTTTGTCGCCATTCGCACGGTAAAAATCAATTTGAACTTCATCAAATGTATAACCTGCTGAACATGCTTCCCAAAGTTTAGGGCTTGTCGCATCTAAATCTTTAACAAAAACCATGTCAGAATGTTCTACACGTTCTGCGGTGTGACCACCCACACTTGAAGAAGTCGCAGATTTAGGTTGACGGATGTTATGCGTCCAAGAGTTAACTTCTAACCAACTCTTGTGCTCTGCATCACGAGATTCGCCGTCTACTTTGTACTTACCACGAAATTGAATGTATATATCTTTCATTGTTCTGAATACCTATTTATTTAAAGTTATTATAGTGTTGACCCAAATTAATTTGAGGACTGAGGTAACTCGGTCACAAGTCGTAATGAAACAGACAACTCATCCAACTGGAAATGTGGTCTTAAGAAAACCACAGATTTGTAGTGACCAGGCAAAGCTGGATTTTCTACAACTTTTACAGAAGCTTCACGCAATGGATACTGAGCTTTAGCTTCTTGAGATGCACCATCATCGAGTAATACATATTGCGATAACCATTCATTTAAGAAGGTCTCAACATTACCAGCTGATGCAAAACTACCCACTTTGTCACGCATCATTGCTTTTAAATAATGTGCAATACGTGAAACTGCCATGATGTATTGGATCTGGCTAGACAATGCAGAGTTTGCATTTGCCGAATCGCTGTCATATTTTTTAGGTTTTTGCGTCGATTGCGCACCGAAAAATGCTGCATAATCCGTATTTTTGCAGTGTACCAACGGAATAAAACCAAGGTCACTCAGTTCTTTTTCACGACGGTCAGTAATGGCAATTTCAGTTGGGCATTTAAAGACCACTTCGCCATCATTGGTTTTGAACGTATGGACAGGCAAGCCTTCAACTAAACCACCACCTTCTACACCACGAATCGCAGCACACCAACCATGCATATCAAATGCATTGGTTAAACGCGTACCAAAGGCATAAGCCGCGTTCATCCATAAATATTCATTATGATTTTCACCTGAAACTTCTTCAACGAAGTTAAATCCTTCAGTGGCAATGCCTTCTTTTGGATCATATGGCAAACGACCCAATACACGTGGCATTGTCAACGCAACATAACGTGCATCGTCACTTTCACGGAATGAACGCCATTGTACATATTCTGCTGTTTCAAAGATTTTAGATACATCACGCGGACGATCAATATCAGTAAAAGACTCTAATCCCAACATATTCGGACTAGCAGCCGAAATAAACGGTGCATGTGCAGCCGCAGCGACATGTGAAATTTGCTCAAGCAAATACATATCAGATGGAGTACGGTCAAACTCAAAGTCACCAATCAATGTTGCATAAGGCGCACCACCGAATGATCCATATTCTTCTTCATAGATTTTTTTGAACAACGTGCTTTGGTCAAAATCGGTCGCACCTTGGAAATCTTTAATCAATTCTTTTTTCGTCGTATTTAACATACGAATTTTTGTTAAAGAATTTGAAGGTGTTTCTTGGCAGAAATAATACAAACCACGCCATGTCGATTCAATTTTTTGAAATTCAGCATGGTGCATGATTTTACTTAACTGAGATGAAATCAACGCATCAATTTCAGCAATACGCTTATCAATTGATAAAGTCATATTGTCTGAAACGGTGATGGTACCTGCCATCACTTCTTTAGCAAGTTCACCAATCAAACTTTTTGCACGATCATGTTCTTGATCTGTACGCGCGATACGACTTTGTTCGACAATTGAATCTAAAAGTGAATATTCTTCGGTTGCTTCAAGGTTTGCAGCAGTTGCAGTATTAAAATTACTCATTTTCTGCCTCCACGCTCAACTTACGAATTTGATCAGTGTTATGTAACACTTCATCCAGTAAATCTTCTAAGCGTTCATTATTTGAAATTTTATTACGCAAGTCAGACAGACGCTCACGTGCAGCAACTAACTTTTGTAATGGATCAACCTGTTGTACAACTTGCTCTGGAGTGAAATCGGCCATGCTCTTAAATGTAAGATCTACCGACATTTTTCCACCGTCTTCAGTCAAGGTATTCTCAACTTGAAAATTAGCACGTGGCGCTAAAGACTCCATTACCTCATCAATATTATCTAAATCAACATTAATGAATTTCTTGTCTTTTAATTTGGTTTTCTCTACTTCAGATGCCGCTGAGAAATCACCTAACACCCCTACAACGAATGGTAATTCTTTAATTTCTTTACCGTCGCCAACTTCAACATCGTAAGTCAATTGAACACGAGGAGGACGAATTCGTTGAAGTTTTTTCTGTACACTTTCACGTTTTGCCATGAGTGCTTTTCCTTGTTATTTATTTTTTAATGTATCGAAAGGTGAACCACTGGCAGCAGGTTTTTTCGCTGTAGTCTGCGTTTTTGCTGTCGTGGTAGTTTTCTTTTTGCTTGCTGCTGTAGTCGTTTGTTTAGACTTGGTAGACGCTGTATTGGTTCGTTTTTTAGCTGGTGTTGTCTGTTTAGATTTCACATTGCTCGAAGATTCTGTACTTTTTTCACGAACATCTGCTGCAGCAGACGTAGATTTATCAATCGTCGGCTGAATATAACGAATATTATCCGACAACACTTTGGCAGGAGAATAGGTCTGTTCATCTAGAGTACGATTTTCATTACTCCGCATATGATTCAGCGCATTATAAGAAATAGCGATACCTGCTAAAAAAGTGACATCAGTAAGTTCAGGCGACTGATAGTTCTTTTCTCGCAGCAGATTGACCGCTTGCAATGCTTTTAAATTGTAACCATTAGCTTGATATTTTTTGGCAATATCTACAAAAATTTCATTTTTTAAGTTCTCATTTTTCTTATTTTTTTTGTCGCATAACTGATTATAAAAACCAATAATCTCTGGATCTGTATCACCTACTGCCAGTGGATAATCCTTTAAACAGGATTTTTTCACAGATGCCGCTTTATCTTTTGCAAAAACGGTTTGTGTTAAACTGGCTGCTAAAATTATAGGTAATAAAACACTAAATTTATTCAAAATTTCCTCTGTATTTCTACGTGCTAAAACTTAATTTATGTGGAGAAATCACCACTTATTTTCCCGTGGGTTTTCTCTTCATTTATCAAAATTAAAAATATGCTGCAGATTTAACAAAAAATAAGCACATAGAGTCAATACAAAAATGTGCCAAATGCTCCAAAGTTTGTCGACTATTTGTTTTTTTTTGTTTCATTTTATAAAAAAATCTTTTTCCTTTTTTTATTTAGTCTGTATTATATCGCCTAAAGCAAGACACTAATAATATATAAGGTGTTGATTTTAAAGTTTTTATTTTTATAGCAAGAAAAAAGAGATCACAGTCAAACTTGTAAAATTTCGTACTGTGGATTCTAAATTTGATGAGTTATTTATGAATAATTTAAAAGTTTTAATTACTAAACTTTCACCTCACGCCCGCATTTCACTCGAAAAATCAGCCAATACATGTATTTCACAGCAAAATTATGAAATCGAAATTGAACATTTTTTACTCGAATTATTAACCTATAACAATAAAAATGACCTCCAAATACTCTTAGAAAAATACAAAGTTTCTGCAGACGGTTTGGCAGATGACCTCAAAGAAAGTATTGCTCAACTACCAAAAGGAAATACGCGCACCCCTATTTTTGCCCAATCCATTGTGCGCTTACTTGAACAAGCTTGGTTATTAGCATCCGCTGAACAAAATCCACAAATTCGTAGTGGTCATTTACTTGTTGCGCTCCTCACCGCGCCAGATTTATACCAAATTGCAGCAAGAGCTTCTTCTCTTTTCGATTTATTACCTATCGATACGATTAAACATAAATTTTTAGATCTTTGCCTAAAAAGCATTGAAAATGAAGATTTAGCAACTGCATCACCAGATGAAAAATCAGCAGCACAAACGAATGTAACTACGCCAGTTAAAACACCAGCTCTAGACCAATACACCATTAATCTTACTGAAAAAGCTAAAAATGGTGGCATTGATCCTGTGATTGGTCGTGAGTTTGAAATCCGCTTAATGCTCGATATTTTGATGCGTCGTCGTCAAAACAATCCGATTTTAACGGGTGAGCCTGGTGTTGGTAAAACGGCCGTTGTTGAAGGTCTGGCATTAAAAATCGCAACCAACCAAGTTCCAGATGCTTTAAAAAACGTCAGCATTCATACTTTAGATATGGGCTTACTACAAGCGGGTGCCAGTGTTAAAGGTGAATTCGAAAATCGCTTAAAACAAGTCATTCATGAAGTTCAAGCCTCTGCACATCCAATCATTTTATTTATTGATGAAGCACACACGTTGATTGGTGCGGGTGGTCAAGCAGGCCAAAATGATGCAGCAAACCTGTTAAAACCGGCGCTCGCACGTGGTGAGTTAAGAACCATTGCCGCAACCACATGGGCTGAATATAAGCAGTATTTTGAAAAAGATGCCGCATTAAGCCGACGCTTCCAAGTAATTCAGGTTGAAGAACCGACTGAAGAAGTCGCAATCGATATGCTGCGTGCCATGATTCCCGTGATGGCAAAACATTTCAATTTACAAATTGACGATGAAGCTATCGTTACTGCAGTCCATGCATCACACCGTTATATCACTGGCCGTCAATTGCCTGATAAAGCGATTAGTGTCTTAGATACGGCTTCTGCGCGTGTTGCGTTAACGCAAAATGCACAACCTGTAAAATTGGATCAACTTCATGCTCAATTACATAATTTGAAGCTTGAATTGGCGATTCTTGAAAATGAACATAAGAATATTCCTATTCACCACGAACGCATTGAAAGTGTAAAAACACAAATATCCGCGCTTGAACAAGAAATTCAGTCGACAGAAACGCAGTGGAAAAAAGAACTCGAATTCGTTCAACAGATTAAAACGCTTGAACAAGAGTCCGAGCAAAAACCAGAAAATATTGAAACTTTAAGCAATATTCGTAACCAACTGGCAACTTTACAAGGTCAAACGCCGCTTGTTTTTGAGCGTGTGAATGCACAAATTATTAATGAAATCATTTCAGACTGGACCGGTATCCCTGTTGGGAAAATGGTTAATGATGAAATTCAGCAAATTTTGAAGCTTGAAGCACAGTTAGAACAACGTGTGATGGGTCAAGATTATGCACTGCATCAACTGGTACAAGGTATTAAAACCTCTAAGGCAAAATTGGAAGATCCAAATAAACCTCAAGGCGTTTTCATGCTGGTTGGCCCAAGTGGTGTGGGTAAAACCGAAACTGCACTTGCGTTAGCAAACGAGTTATATGGTGGTGAGTCACATTTAATCACCATTAACATGTCTGAGTATCAAGAAGCACATACCGTCTCGTCTTTAAAAGGTGCTCCTCCGGGCTATGTCGGTTATGGCCAAGGCGGCGTACTGACAGAAGCAGTTCGCCGAAATCCATATAGTGTGGTTTTGCTCGATGAGATTGAAAAAGCACACAGCGATGTTCAAGAGCTATTCTACCAAGTATTCGATAAAGGTACTTTGGAAGATGGTGAAGGTCGTGTCATTGACTTTAAAAATACAACGATCTTATTGACTTCAAATGCAGGCTCTAGTGCCATTATGCAGGCTTGTTTAAATCAGCCAGTAGAAGAATGGCCGTCAGCAGAAGAACTTCTAGATGTATTAAAACCAGCTTTATATAAACAATTTAAGCCGGCATTTTTAGGTCGTATGCGTATCGTGCCGTATTTCCCATTGCACGATGATCTGCTCGTACGCATTATTCAGCATAAATTAGGCAAAATCACCGCGCGTATTGAAAAACAATATGGTACGCAAACACGTTATACCGACGATTTAGTCGAATTATTATTAAGTCGCTGTACTGAGGTCGATAGTGGTGCGCGTAATGTCGACAACATTTTAAATGCGACGGTCTTACCTGCTTTAGCCACTGAATTGTTGATGGCGATGAGTGAACAAAAGATTCCATCAGTCATTGAAATCGATGTCAAAGACGATGAAATTATTTATGTTTTAGATCCTAAAAGTAAACCTGCGAAAAAACGCAGCAGCAAAAAGACTAAAACCTTAGAAGCATAAGTTAGGAACGATGTAGAATATGAGTTTAGAGCTCGACGCTTTATTGCAACCGATTACGGATGATTTACCTTGCGGTAGTGATTTTTCATTTTCAAATGATTTTCATGCAATTAAAAAAGCTAAAACACAAGATGACCCGCTCTTGGATCAAGGCGACTGGATCGCAGAACCGAAACAAGCAGATTGGGGCTTTGTGCACCAAAAATCGTCAGATTTACTTCGCGAACAAACTAAAGATATTCGCTTATATGGGTGGTTGCTTGAAGCATGGACTCATATTCATGGTTTTGAAGGGATTGCCAAAGGGATTGAACTTACACAAAAAAGTTTGCAAGACTTTTGGCTACAACTTCATCCTGAAATTGAAGATGATGACCTTGATCAACGTCTAGGTTTATTACAAGGGATAATTAATCAAATCCCAACATTAATTAAATCAGTTTCAATCGTTCATGGCGCGGCAGCTTATTCCCTATCCGACTATGATCGACTACTTCATGTTCAAAACCAAAGACGTAAATCCAACCATGAAGATGATGATCAAGAAGAGTCTTTTAATGGTATGGAACAGTTTGAACATGCCTTGTTCAATACGTCAAAATCAATTCAATACCAGTATTACCAACAGTTTTTAGATATTTTAAACCATTGGGAAAACTTAAAAACGACTCTTGATGATTTGATGGGTTTAGATGCGCCAAGCTTTGCTGGCATTGACTCTCAAATCGAAATGATTCACTTGAGCTTAAAAAAAATCTATAAAGCAGATGCTTTTATCAATTCATCGAGTGCTGAACAGGTTCAATCAAATTCTCCAATTGAAAGCCAAACACTTTCCACTGTAACTTCCGTACAGAATGATATGCAAATAATACAACAACAGCATACACAGCAATTTAAACCTCAAGTGCAAAATCATCTTGAAAACCGTGAACAAGCCATGAAAGTCTTGCAAGATATTGCGGACTATTTCCAAGTGAATGAGCCGCATAGCCCTGTCAGTTATATGCTGCAAAAAACCATTAAATGGTCACAAATGCCACTGCATGAATGGTTAACTCATGTGATTAAGGATGAAAACCCTCTTGAAGCTGTACAAGAAATGTTAGGTGTTCAGCAACAAAGTAATGAATCGAATAGCGACTGGTAAAAGCAATGTTTAAAGCAGAAAAAATTTTATGGGGTGAAGGATTATTTTTACGCCCGCAACACTTTCAATTACAAGATGCTTATCATGAACAGCGTTTAAACCATACGGTTCGCGCAACAATACCGTTCGCTTATGGTATTCAAAGTTTAATTTTTGATGAATCACAACTCAGTACCAATACTTTGGCTTTGAATAAAGTTGAAATGATTTGGCAAGATGGCGAGATTTATCAAGCACCTGCACAAGACTTATTACCTGAGCCTGTACTACTTGATTCATTAAATTTACGCGGTGAAATGCAAATTTATTTAGCATTACCAATCGTTCAACCGAATAAACGAAACGTCAATTTTGAAGAAAATACCCAATCGAGTCGCTATCATTCACATTTGACTGAAACTCATGATTTGTTTACAGATGCAACGGCTGCTGAAATTACCTTATTACGCCGCCGTGCAGAGTTCAAAATCTTTGAATTAGGCCAAGAACCACAGCACAATCTTGATGGTTTTCTTTATATGCCAATAGGCCGCATCAAGCGCCAAAGCTCTGGTAATTTTGTTTTAGATTATCAATTTATCCCACCAATATTACATATTAGTTCGTGTGATTCGCTGATTACTGGGCTTAAACGAACGCTGAATATCATTAAAGCTAAAATTAAAACCATTCAATCGAATAATCGTGAAAACGAACAAAAGTTAATTGAATTCCGTTCAGGTGATATCGTGTCATTTTGGTTGGTTAATGCGCTAAATACTGCGCATGCAACCCTGAACCATTTATTGCAATATCCACTGATTCATCCTGAACGTTTGTATTTTGAATTATTACGTCTGACAGGTTCTTTACTCACCTTCTCTACAGCTTATGAAGTAGATCAACTCCCACAGTATCAACATCATAATTTGCAAGAAAGTTTTGCTCAATTAGATGTGATTTTACGTGAGTTGCTCGATACGATTATTTCAAATCGATATATCAGTATTAACTTGAAAGAAACGCGTCAATCCTACTGGGTGGGCAGCCTTGAAAGTGACAAAATTACTCGCGATTCTCGCCTGTATTTAGCTGTTTCAAGTAGTGTGATGCCTACACATGACATTATTTCTTATGTACCGCTGCGCTTTAAAGTCGGTAATACCGTTGATGTTGAACAGCGTGTCATGGCGGCATTACCGGCTGTGCCATTGCAACATATGATGCAAGTGCCAACAGCAATTCCGGTACGTTCAGGTGTGAGTTATTTTGAAGTTGAGCCAAATAATGATTTGTATCAACGTATGCTTGATTCTGAATCCATCTGCGTTTACATACCAGCTGGCTTCCAAGATATCTCGATTGAACTTATTGCTGTGATGAATGGTTAAGGAGCAATCATGAATATTTCAAATAATGCCCCTTCACTTTTTGACGACGGTCAAATAGGATTAGGCTCTTCAAAACCAAGTGCTGAACCGAAAATCAACAGTTCAACTAATTTAGTTGATCTACTGCATGATGGGTTTTACATTGTTTTCTTACTCAAAAATCAATATGTTCCATCCAGCCCTGAAAGTTTCAGGACAAAAATTATGGATCTATTAAACCGATTTGAAAGCCAAGCCCGTAAGCTTCAATTCAGCAATGAAGATATCACGGACGCAAAATATGCCTATTGCGCTTTATTAGATGAAACCATTGTCACCCAACAAGATGCACGCTTTTTTGATTTACAAAACAATTGGATGATGAATCCATTGCAATTAAGTCTTTTTGGTTCACAGCTTGCGGGTTACCGCTTTTTTGAAAATTTAGAGCAAATTCGTTCTAAGAATAAAGATCGTTTAGCAGCACTTGAAGTTTATCATTACTGCATGCTCCTTGGTTTTCATGGTAAATACCGACTTGAATCGATTGAAATGCTCAATTCACTCGTTGCACGTGTCGGTGATGAAATTGATTATATGAAAGGTAAAAAGGCGTTTTCGCCTTTCGCGGCACTGCCGGATCAAATTAAAAACATTATTCACCGTGAATTACCATTTTTTTGGATCATTATCTTTTGGGCTTTGTTTGCTGTATTAGCATTTGGTGGACTGAAATATATGTTATCCAGTCAAAATAATCAGGCGTTATCACAATATCAAAATGTCATAACTGCACCATCGGAACAGGCTTATATCACCATTCATTTACCATAAGACTTAGACACCATGGCAAACGAAAAATCGAATAACGTTAGAATTTTACAGTCGACTCAAAAGAATAATTTACCGCCTTTAGCTCATGCTGCGATTGGCTTTCTTGTTGGTGCAGCGGTCATTATTGTTGCTGGCCTGGGATATTTTTATCTAAGTTCTGACGATCAGCCTGCAAATACAGAGATGACTACTTCTACCTCAACTGAAGATAAAACTGAAACTGAGGTATCCGCTGCGCCCCGTCAAAGTGAAAATGAACAAGCTTCAGCTGAAAAAGCACCGCAAACCGTTCATGCAACTGAAGAAAAAGATCCGGATAATGGTTTATATTCGAATGATTTAGCTACCGCTTTCAATCATGGAAATACAACAAAAGTGACTCAGCCTGTTCAAGCTGTAGCGAATAACCGTTCGCCTTTTGAAATTACCCAACCGCAGCGCCCTGTTGTAGCTGCTACAACAACCGTTAAACAACATATTCCAACCACATTAGCAAAACCTAAAGCTGCGCCAACAACAGCCAAGGTGACCAAGCCTACAGAGCCATCTACGAAAGCAGTAAAAGAAGATGAGCACTTCGAAGAGCCGATGGGCGGAACGCAAATTTCTGAAACCAAACGTCCGAAAGTGGTTGCTACAAAAAACACTGCTAATGCGACTGTGAGCGCTACAGTTTCCCCATGATCATCTTTTTGGTTAGTTGTTTCTTTGTCTTAGCACTGGTGACAGTGCTTTGTTTTTCTTATGAACTCAGAATTAAAGTTCAGGATTTTTTCTTTCAAATCATTCCACAAAGTAAAAAAAGAATTCAGCACGCCAAAAATTTTGCTTATGAACTGAACTATGCAGCAGCACCACAACAGATTCAATCACACTGGCATTTACAACAATGGTGGATTTTATTTGCAGGCTTTTTACTGTTTGCCAGTATTTTATTATTTGCTTTTACTCGCCCGATTACTGCAAGTAAAGTAGAAGCGGATTATTTACGTAAAGTCGATCCACAAATTTACGCTATGCTCGATGGACAGGTTTTAGATGCACCTCCTGAAGTTGAAGAATATCTTGTTCAAGAAGCGATCGCTGAAGAAGCAGCAATGATTGAGCAGCCATCTGTTATGGCCTCAAGTTTCAATCCAGAAGTTCAAGATATCCATACGCATTCATACTCTACAGATGTGCCTTCAGCAGATCGTAAATGGCATAAAATGAACCCACGTTATAAGCAGCGTTTATTGATGGTATTTAAAATTATGCGTGAACAGCATGGCTACGAAATGGTTTTGCTCGAAGGTTATCGGAGTCCTGAACGTCAAAATAATTTAGCCACCAATAAAAATACCACTCGTGCCCGTGGCTTCCAAAGTTATCATCAGTTTGGTTTAGCAGCCGATGTCGCCTTTAAACGCAATGGCAAAGTGGTCATTACTGAACGAGACCCTTGGGCTATGCGTGGTTATCAACTTTATGGTCAAGCCGCTGAGTCTGTTGGTTTAACATGGGGTGGACGCTGGAAATCTATTCAAGATTATGGTCATACAGAATATCGTATGCCAGGCCTGAAAAAAACTGCAGAGATGGCGGCATTACTCACCTCTGAAGGTCAGCTTCAAGCCAATAACATTTCGATTGAGTAATATTTCGATGTTGTGCCTGCAAAATATATTTGAAGGCACACCGTATTAATTTAAAAAATTTTGTATTTGCTCTATAACTTCAGTTGTTTTTTCTGCATGTAACCAATGGCCTGCACCTTCTATTTCTACAATTTTCGCATGTGGAAATTGGTGTTCTATCGCCTTAGTATGTTCCGCTTTTGAAATATAAGGTGATTGTCCACCTTTGATGAACAATACAGGCTGTTGCCAAGTATTTTCAATATTTTCCCAACCAATAATCTGGTCATATTGTTTATACAACGCATCTACATTAAACAACCATTGTCCTTTGCTAAAAGACTTGAGCAGAAACTGTATCACCATATCGAAATGAATATACTCACGCATAATTTCAACCGCTTGTTGTCTAGATTGAATTTGTGCATTTTGTACAGCGATCAAAGCTTTAAATATTTCATCATGATGACGTTCTTGATATGCAAAGGGCGCGATATCCAGTACAACAAGTTGCACTACCCGCTCTGAGATTAAAGCCAATTGCATTGCGACCTTGCCACCCATGGAATGGCCAATCACTGAGAACTTATCGATGCCAATCGCATCTAATGTCTCAAGTACATCGTTTGCCATCTCACGATAATCCATTTCTGTACTTTGAGGTGATTTACCATGGTTTCGTAAATCAAGCTGAATGACAGAATGTGAATTTTGAAAAGCTCTGGCAAGCATCCCTAAGTTACTGAGGCTGCCAAATAAACCGTGAATAAAGACTAGTGGATGCGTTTCGCCCTCTAATTTTTGATGATATTCGTAATTTAGGATCATTTTTGAATACTTTGCTATGTTGATATTATGATGCCTAGTTGATGGAATGAAATCAAATGACAGTTAAAAATTATTAGTCTTACTTAGGCTATTTGTATGTGGTATATGATTTAACTTGCTTAGGCTATTTTATAAATAAAATAGCCAACCGCAATCAACCTAAAAGATCTTTGTCTTTAATTTGCAGATTTAAAGTGATTAAAAGGAATTTTTAAATAGCGAATACCATTCCCTTCTGGTTTTGGAAATTTACCTGCATCCATATTGATTTGTATTGCAGGTAAAATCAGTTTTGGCATAGCCAATTTTGCGTCACGCTGAGTTCGCATTGTGACAAAATCTTCTTTTTTCGTACCAACGTGGATATGAATATTCTGCTGTTTTTGCGCATGTACACTGCTTTCACAGCAGTATTCTGACCGATTTTCTGGTAAATAGTCATGGCATAAAAACAAGCGCATTTCAGGTGCTAACTGATAAATCTTTTGTACTGAATCGAATAATACTGCTGCACTGCCCTTGGGAAAATCACAGCGTGCTGTGCCATAATCAGGCATAAATAAGGTATCACCGACAAACACAGCATCATCACCAACCACATAGCTCAGACAAGCAGGTGTATGTCCAGGCGTTGGAATGTTATAGGCCTTTAACTCACCGATTTTAAATGCCTCATGATCTGCAAATAAATAATCAAAAGACTGATGTGAATTAAAATATTTCACATCAAAATTATAAATGGCGCTGAATGTTTCCTGCACAATCTTGATGTTATGGCTCATCGCAATTTTACCACCAAGAACCTGTTTTAAATATTGAGATGCGGTTAAGTGATCTGCGTGCACATGCGTCTCTAAAATCCATTCTACGCTTAGGCTATTTTCTTGAATATAATGAATAATCAAATCTGCATGCTTCGTTTGAGTAGTTGCAGAAGCAGCATCATAATCCAATACACTGTCTATAATCGCACATCGGTTTGTTTGCGGATCGGCTACCACATAACTGAATGTATTGGTATTTTCATCAAAAAAATGTTGTACCTGTGCACGATTTGACATTAATTTGCTCCCGAAAATTTACGATGTATATAGACGCCCGCAAACATCGCTACAACGAAATAGATCGCTTGATAATAACCAAGCCCGATCAAAGTAAAGGCTGGCGCAGGACAAATCCCAGCAATGCCCCAACCTATTCCAAAGATAACACTCCCCATGACGAGTTTTGCATCAATTTGATTATTACTCGGTAATTCAATCGCCGTCCCATCAAAGGTTGTCGGTTTTGATTGACGAACGGCCATTTGAAATGGAATAAATGCAACTGCAATGGCTCCCACCATCACAAAAGCTAAACTCGCATCCCACTGCCCTGTTATATCAAGGAAACTTAAGACCTTTTCTGGATTAGACATGCCCGAAATCATTAAACCTAATGAGAAAATTCCACCAAAAATAAAAGCCAATATATTTTTCATCATTAAGCTCCGATTACATGTCTCATTACATAAACTGTGATAATCCCTGCCAACATAAAACTAGCAGTTGCAACGAATGAACGCTTAGAAAGACGACTAATACCGCAAATGCCATGACCGCTAGTACAACCTGAGCCTAATCGAGTTCCGAATCCAACCAAAACACCGGCAATGATCATCATCCATGGACTTGCATCCAGCTCGATTGTCACAGAGGTCAATTGCCCGTAGATAAAATGCACAATAAAAAGTCCTGCTAAAAACCAGATCGCGGGTGTTTTTAAAATCGTTTGGCGATTCAGCGTTTGCGCAATTAAACCACTGATACCTGCGATTCGACCATGTACGTATAGGTAGCCAACTGCGGCCAGGCCCAATAAGGTCCCACCGAGAAAAGCAGTTAGAAATGGATGCATATTCATCAGCCACAAAACATTATATGTTTTTATAATATGTTATTTAGAAAAAGATGCAAGCTCTCACGCCGAAATATTCGTTCTAATTTGCCTTTTCCTAATTTAATAATTTAACGGCTCAAAGGTGTTTGATTAATTTATTTAGAAATAATTTATAAACTTGAAAAATCACGGAATATTTCCTCGGAGATTTTTCAATAAAGGCTGTTTATTATGAAGTTAATTGAAATAATAGATAATTTATAGATCAATACTGATATCGCTGAGTGCATCGCTCACCCATGTTAAAGCATCTGAACCCAATTCTATAATATTCGAACCAATTTCAGCTAAGTCAGTCAAATCTACAGAAGATAAAGGATCAGATGATGTACTATTTTTTTGCTGTTCTTGTTCAGCTTGCTGCTCAATGGCTTGATCAAGATGAGTTTGATCTAATGGAGATGAGTTTGAATGTTGTTGTAATTCATAGTCATTATTCTGCATAAGTTCAGCCTGTTATGTTGTTTTCTATTACGTTCAGTTGATATTAATTTGGTTCAAACTCTTTAAGCACCTTATCTACAAACCACCAAGGTAAACGCTGAATACCTGAATTCATCTTTAAAATTTCAGCTTGTTCAATTTCCGCAATGAAAGAAGCATGCTGTCCATCGGCAGAGTTATCAAATAAATAACTACGATCCGTTGCTTCTACCGCCTGCATTAACAAATCCATACTTCGATAATAACGTTCGCGAATTTTTTGTTCTGGAACACCATGTCCACCCGTTTTCACTCGGTACTGAACACGTGAAATATTGATAACAGGATCAATAGTGGAAACATAATACAGATAGGTTCGAAAGCCTTTTCTTTTTGCTTCGCGTAGAAACTCCACCTTTGAAATATGGGACATCACTGTTTCAAAGGTAAAACTAATTTTTAGTTCTAAAAACTGCAAACGGATATAATCAATAATTCTTGCACAAAGATATGAGTCAATCTGGTCTGGATGAAACTCAATTTTCCACGGATCTAATATCTGAGGTTTACGTGCTAATAGAGGAATAAATTCTCCATCGGCGGGACGCTTTTTCGTATATAGAAAGTCAATTAATGCTTCGGATTTTAAAGCGGGATGGTAATCCAACAAATTGAGCCGGTGTGAATGTTTCAGTTGAGCTTCGAGTTCATCCGCATTTAAATATGCCCCAATATGATGGGGCAATAAATATTCTTTAACTGTGCTTTTACCTGAACCATTTGGACCCGCGAACATTCTAATGCGAGGTTGTGGAGGCATGTATTAAACAATTTCCTCTATTTTCTTTTTACGTTTTAAAATTTTAGGTAGATCATCCACTTGTACGAAGTCGGCTGAAACATCTTTTATTTGTACTTCTTGACCATTTTGCAGACGTTGAACCAGTTGTAGACCTTTTACATAAACCACAGTGGATGAAGCACTTGCTTGTTCAAAAGCATGGCGAAATGCATGGATAGCAAGGCTCGGGATCATATCGTCCTCATATTGGCTTGCTTTCATTACTGAAGTATAAGCTGTCATGGAAACAACTCCTCAAACATCAAAAATAATGTGTTCAATCATCTTATCATACTCGCAATATTTGTCTATTTATCCATCACTCATACTGAAAGGAAATCGATAAAAATTCAAAGTGCTTAAATCATTTGATTAGGGTCTGTTGACATTTGTTGATTAAAAAAATAGCGAGATAGTAAAATTAAATCGCCAAACCCAATTTTACACTCGCTATGCCTCGAACAATGCTAAATGATCAACACTGGTCCAAGTTACTTGCTATTTTCCGTCACTTTAATATTTATCTCAAATTAAATTTACGGAATTTTATTGAAGCGATTTTATTTCGAATTAGAACAGGCTGTCCTTGGCGTGATTTACCTCAAGAGTTTGGTAAATCAAATTCTATTTTTAAGAAATATAATCGATGGTCTAAAAATAGTAAGTTTATGAATATTTTTAAATTATTCAGCCAGCATGCTGATAAAGAGTGGATTTTTATCGATGGGAGCCATGTACGAGCGCATCAACATTCAGCTGGTATTAAGAATCAAAGTATTTCCAAAAGTATTGGTGGTAATAGTTCAAAAATACATTTAGCAATCGATTCAAATGGTAATCCTATTGAATTTATTATTTCAGATGGAA
>NZ_VOYA01000019.1:0-51583 GCF_013420465.1 Acinetobacter sp. YH01005
CAAGTTGTTCTTCATAATCTCTTAATGATCTTTCTAACATCTCGTCAATGCTAGAAGCTGGACTTCGATAAACTCAACAACTCAACGCTTCGCGTTTCGTTCGTTTCCGTCTATCTCGTCGGTATGGTGCTCATTATAGGGCAATTTCTTACACGTGCAAGTGCTTTTCACTCACAAAGAACACGAGTGTTTTATTTTTATGCACCATTATGGTTCAAAAAACACACTTTACTCACATAAATACATGATATTTATTACAAATATCATGTAAAATATTTTTCCTATTTTGTGTGCTTAGTTTTTTACAGGTGCTGCTTTAATCACCACACTCTGTATAACTACTGGGTTTACAGGGACATTCTGATGCATTCCATAGTTCGCAGTTGGAACTTTTACGATTTTATCGACGATATCCATACCTTTAGTGACCTTACCAAAAACAGCATATCCCGCATTCATTGCACTTTTATTGAGAAAGTCATTGTCTGCAACATTAATAAAGAACTGACTACTTGCTGAATCAGGATGATTCATCCGTGCCATTGCCAATGTGCCGCGCTTATTGCTCAAGCCATTACTTGATTCATTCTTAATAGCCGCTTTTGTTGGCTTCTCCTGCATTTTGACATCCATGCCCCCACCCTGAACCATAAATCCAGGAATCACGCGATGAAAGATCGTGCCGTTATAAAATTTTTCTTTTGCATAGCTTTCAAAGTTTTTAGCTGAGATAGGTGCCTTGTCATTGAATAGCTCAATTTCAATATTGCCTTGAGAGGTTTTCATTTCGACAATAGTATTGGCAGCAAAACTGCTTAAGCTCACACAGCCAAGTGCTGCGGTAAATAAAATCTGTTTTAACATTTGCTAACTCTTCTGGTTGATCTCGTACTTGTTATTGACTGTATATTAGTCTTTGATGATTAAAAAGTAATTATTCTGCCATTATTAAAACGAGAACAATGATGACGCAAATAATACCGTCGGACACTGCATTGACACATTTACCGCCTTGGCAACTGCGTGGCGATGCTTTTATTTTGAATTATTGGATCTCTCCGAGTTTTATCCAACAAGCGCAGATGTTCCGTTTAGCGACATCGCCTTTAGGTCGTGTGGTTCAGGTGTTATTGGTCCGATACCATGATTCACCTGTGGGCCCTTATGACGAATTGCTAATTTTAGATCACCCTTTATGGAGTAAGAAAAGGTTAAGTTCGATTCCTAAGATTTATGTTTCGACAGATATCTCTGTCATTCATGGTCAAAAACTCTGGGGTATTCCTAAAGAGTTGGCAAAGTTTGAATGGCAACAACATGACAATGAAGTGGTCTGTACTATAGAAGTTGAACAACACAAAATGCAGATCCGTTTAAAAAAATCACGTTCACAGCGTTCTTTCTATATTAATAGTCATCATATCCCTGCAGCGATGTTGCAAATCAGACAAGCGTGGGAAGGTAAGCGTTATCAATTTTCACCGAAGTTTCGTGGACGGCTCTCTAAACTGAAACAGGTAGAATGGCACAACACACAGGACATTTTTCCAAATTTTTCTGAAGCACGATTATTGCAAAGCTTTTATATCCCAGAATTTAGCCTCGTTTTTCCTGCTGCAAAAATCCAAGATAAATAACCCAATAAATAAAAACCCAGTGTTTCACGTGAAACACTGGGTTTACTTTATATAAAGGAATGATTAGCTACGTTTATCCCAAAATTTACGGAACTTCGTACTGATCTCGATCACGTATTTTTTAGCTCGGTGCGAAACCGGGGTTAAATTGATAAAACCATGGGTTTGATCGGTATATTCTTGATAAAACACTTTCACCCCTTGCTGACGGAGTTTATGCGAATAAATTTCACCTTCGTCATGTAAAACATCATGCCCTGCCGTCACGATATACGCGGGTGCGATACCTGCCAATTTTCCATAGGTCGGTGAAATTAATGGATCATCCAAGGCCACTGCATGTTGTTCCGCATATAAAGCGGTTACGACATCAATATCTTTTTCAGTCAGAACCAGACCATCTTTATACGCATAGAAAGATGGGTGGCGACTCTTAAAATCCACTACTGGGTAAATTAATAGCTGAGCTTGCGGGGCAAAAACTTTTTGAGCACTGCGCTGTGCAACCGCAGTAGCAATATTGCCGCCTGCACTATCCCCTGCCACCGCAATTCGATTTTTTAGAATTTTAAACTGACGACTATTTTGATAAGTCCAAGCCAATGCATCTTCACAACTTTGCATTAATTGAGCTGGGCTGGCTTCTGGTGTTAAAGGATAATCAATACTTAAAACTTGTGTTTTGGCATGCACAGCCAATAAACGACAAACTTCATCATGCGTGTCTAAACCACCCACCACAAAACCACCACCATGATAAAACACGATCATCGGTAATTTTTTATTTGGAGCAGGATGATAATGACGCGCAAACAGCGTTGCACTTTGTAAAGGTAGACGTATATCTTGCACTTGTTTCACAAAGGTCGGCTTGGTCTTGATCGACTCCATCTGTAAATCAAATAATTTACGAGACTTCACATAGTCTTCGGTCACAAAGCCTGACTTACCTTGCTTGAGTTGAGCCGCCATCATGCATTTCACCAGCGGATCTAATTCTGGAAAAATAAACGGATAATCGAGACGTTTTGCGAGGCTTTCTTTGGCAAAGTTAGGAAGACGATCAAGTAACCGAGCAGCCGTACCTTGGCCTTTATCTTTCATATTTTTAAGTGATTCATTCAATGCAAACATGCTCTATCCTTCGAATTATGCTCTTCATACTTTCTACATGATCTAGGTCAAATGTGACCATATTCACATATAAGTCTCAACATCGACATACATAGTACAGACCTAGTTAAGCTAATCTTCTTTTATAAAGTTGTCATTGACAATTTACCCAAGTTTTATGGGTTGATTATGCTAACCCATTCTCGATAAAGGATACTCACCATGGCTAAAAAGATCATCCTTCTGTCTTTTGCGACTGCTTTTTTGGCTGTAGGCTGCGTAGCATTCCCTGAAGATGGTTACTACGATGGACGTTATGATCAACGTTATGACCGCCGTTATGATAATAATGATCGACGCTATGATAATCGTTATGATCGCCGTTACGACAGTCGTTATGAACAAGACCGCCGTACATGGGAACGTCAGCAACAACAACGTAATCGTTTAGAGCTCGAACGTAGAAAGCAGCAACTTGACCAGCGTAACTGGGAACAGAATCGTAAAAATCAACAAGAGTGGGATCGTCGTAAAAACGAACTCGAACGTCAACGTCTAGAGCAACAGCGTAAATACTCTGAAGCTGAACGTCGTAAACGTGCTGAACAAGATCGTCAAAAAGTCAGCAAAGAGCGTCAGCGCTTAGAAGAACAGCGCCGTAAAGCCAGTCAAGATCGTAGAAAACAAATTGAGCAAGAGCGCAAAAAAAATATTCAAGATTTAAGAAAGGCATCAGATCAACAACGTAAAGCGGCTGAAGAACGTCGTCGCGCGTGGGAAAATCGCCGTTAATTGTTGTTTTTGCAGATCGGTTAAAAGTAAAAAGCTCATCTACATGATGGGCTTTTTTTCGTTCACTAAAAATAGAAAAGGTAAAAAAAAGCAATAGAAAAGAAAATAGACAGAAGAGGCATCCTATCTTCTGTCTATTCTTGACTGCCTGTTGTTACAGGTCAGAGAGCATTAAACAATCTTATTGCTGAATTGTAGGTTGTGGTGCAGGCGCAGATTGAACTTCAGCACCTTGAGCTGATGGATCTGCTTGAACCACAGCACCCGATTGCTCTGTCGTTACAGATGCTTCAGTTGCAGACGTTACTTGTGCGGTTTCTGGAGATTCTACAGTTTCTTGAGAAGTACAACCTACCGCAGCTAAACCAAAACCTAAAACTGCGACAGCGAATAAACCAATTTTTTTCATCTTCATTATTTCCTTCATTGAATCATTAAAAGCAAAGCTCAACTTTGCCCGAGTCATAATGGAAAATAATTCTGTGAAGTTCCCACCTTCTGAGTTGTACTTTGTACGAGGCAAGGTACAGCTTATGAAATGTTTTATTAATCAGGCAGTTTTCTTTTATATTGAGGCTTTACATCATTTTTTTAACTCAAGTGCTTTGTTTTTTATTAAAAAAATAAATATAAATGGTTTTAAATAAAGCGTGATCAGAGCTTTTGAATACAATAAATTCCAACAAAACTTGCAACTCAGTTACTTAAGTGGCTGTTTTTATAAATTTCATGCAAAAAAAAGCCTGCTTATGAGAGAAGCAGGCCATGAAAAACACATTCGAAATAAATTCGGAAACTACAGCGATAGAATCTGAAACAAAGAATACTGTGCTGATCATTTTTTGTGAAATATTTAATAAAACTGATACTAAGAGTTTTTATGTATAAATATTAACCACTATTTTTGAGGCAAAAAAAATGCTGATTCTTGGGAAATCAGCATGGAAAAGTGTTTCTAAAATCTAGAGGTAGTCACCATATCCCTCTCTCCAGTGGATATGGTCACTTCCGATAGATAAATTATGCAAATTTTCAGGCACAAAGAGAAACCGTTAAAATTTATGATGAAAATCTATAAATCCGATCAAAATGTGATTATACATTTAAATCAATAATTTATATTTTCATAGAATTTAATTTTGCAGTCGATATTTGGCTGAAAAACCATTTTTTTGAATAAAAAACTGCATTTAATCGCTGACTTCGCTTGAATTTTTATCCCCTGCCCCGATTTCTTCTATTAATCATGAATTCAAAACGCATGGCAGTTACGCATCGATGTCGTTTGAACGCACAGCTATAAGGACTGAACATGTTTAAGAACCCATTTAAACGGAGTAAATCAATGGCGACTGAGCAAAACCAAGACGCTCAAGATCTTCAACAAGAGCAAGCAGAACAGCAAACTCAAGCTGAAAACGAGCAAGCTGAAGTTTCAGTTGAAGATTTACAAGCACAAATCACCAATTTAGAAGAAAGCTTAAAACTTGAAAAAGCACGTACTGCAAATGCCGTATATGAAGCGCAAAAAAGTGTAGAGCGCATTCAACGCGAATCTGAAAAGCATAAAGATACTGTGCTGGAAAAATTTGCAAAACAATTGCTTGAGTCAGTTGATAACCTTGAACGCGCGATTGCTGCGGCAGGTGATGAAAAATCAGGTTTATCTGAAGGTGTAGAACTTACACTGAAATCATTGCTCAGCACTTTAGAAAAATTTGGTGTGGTTGCTGTGGATACTGCAAATGGTTTCAATGCAGATTTTCATCAGGCTGTGGGCATCGATCCAAATGCCAAATCGAATGAAATTGGGACAGTATTGCAAAAAGGCTATAGCTTAAACGGTCGTCTATTACGCCCTGCTATGGTTATGGTTGGTGCATAAAGACAAATTTTCTGAGACGAATTAAAAATTTTAACCAATAGTACTTGAAAATTTTTGATTGGCTCTCATATCGGATAACAAGTAAATCCCTTTTTACTTCCCTTTGAGAAAGGGAAGAGTTTGGGAATAAAAGAATTTTAGAGGAAACATCCAAATGGCGAAAATCATTGGTATTGACTTAGGTACTACAAACTCTTGCGTAGCAGTACTTGAAGGCGACAAAGTAAAAGTAATCGACAACGCTGAAGGCGCTCGTACAACTCCATCTATTATTGCGTATAAAGATGGCGAGATCCTTGTCGGTCAATCTGCTAAACGTCAAGCAGTGACTAACCCTAAAAACACATTATTTGCAATCAAACGTTTGATCGGTCGTAAGTACCAAGACCAAGCTGTGCAAAAAGATATCGGCCTTGTACCTTACAAAATCATCAAAGCTGACAATGGCGATGCTTGGGTTGACGTAAACGACAAGAAACTTGCACCACAACAAATCTCTGCTGAAATCTTGAAAAAGATGAAAAAAACAGCTGAAGACTACCTTGGTGAAACAGTAACTGAAGCGGTAATTACTGTTCCTGCGTACTTTAACGATGCTCAACGTCAAGCAACGAAAGATGCAGGTAAAATTGCTGGTTTAGATGTTAAACGTATCATCAACGAACCAACGGCTGCTGCACTTGCGTTCGGTATGGACAAAAAAGAAGGCGACCGTAAAGTTGCGGTTTACGACTTAGGTGGTGGTACTTTCGACGTATCAATCATTGAAATCGCTGACCTTGATGGCGACCAACAAATCGAAGTGTTATCTACAAACGGTGATACATTCCTTGGTGGTGAAGACTTCGATAATGCATTAATTGAATACTTGGTTGAAGAGTTCAAGAAAGAACAAAGCGTAAACTTGAAACAAGATCCTCTTGCACTTCAACGTTTAAAAGAAGCTGCTGAAAAAGCAAAAATCGAGCTTTCTTCTTCGAATGCAACAGAAATCAACCTTCCATACATCACAGCAGATGCGACTGGTCCTAAACACTTAGTGATCAACGTGACTCGCTCTAAACTTGAAGGTTTAGTTGCTGAATTGGTTGCTCGTACAATTGAACCATGTAAGATTGCACTTAAAGATGCAGGTCTTTCAACCTCTGACATCTCTGACGTAATCTTGGTGGGTGGTCAGTCTCGTATGCCACTTGTACAACAAAAAGTACAAGAGTTCTTCGGCCGTGAGCCACGTAAAGACGTGAACCCAGATGAAGCTGTAGCGATGGGTGCTGCGATTCAAGGTGCAGTACTTTCAGGTGATAAAACTGACGTACTTCTTCTTGACGTAACTCCGCTTACACTTGGTATTGAAACAATGGGTGGCGTGTTAACAGCGATCATTGAGAAAAACACGACGATTCCTGCGAAGAAATCTCAAGTGTTCTCAACTGCTGCAGACAACCAACCAGCTGTAGACATTTCAGTTTACCAAGGTGAACGTAAAATGGCTCAACAAAACAAATTGTTGGGTAACTTCCAATTGGGCGATATTCCACCTGCTCCACGTGGTGTACCACAAATTGAAGTATCATTTGACATCAACGCTGATGGTATCTTGAAAGTATCTGCAAAAGATAAGAGCACAGGTAAAGAGCAATCAATTCAAATTAAAGCTAACTCTGGTTTGAGCGATGCTGAAATTGAAGCGATGATCAAAGATGCTGAAGCGAATGCTGAAGAAGATCGTAAATTTGAAGAATTAGCGAAAGCACGTAACGAAGCTGATGCACTTGTTTCTTCTGCTCAAAAAGCAGTAAAAGATCTTGGTGAACAGGTAACTGCTGATGAGAAATCTGCAATCGATGCTGCTGTAGCTGAGCTCGAAGCAGCGACTAAAGAAAACGATGTAGATGCAATCAAAGCGAAAACTGAAGCACTTCAAAACATCATTATGCCGATCACTCAACGTGCTTATGAAGCTGCACAAGGTCAAGGCGGTGCTGAAGGTTTTGATCCTAACGCTTTCCAAGGCGCTGAAGGTCAAGCTCAAAAAGCAGATGACGGCGTTGTAGATGCTGAGTTCACTGAAGTGAAAGATGACAAAAAATAATTTGTCGCTTTAACTGAGTTTTTCAAAGCTCAAAAAGACCGCGCGAAAGCGCGGTTTTTTTTGTGGATGATTTTATCTGCATCAGGCAATATTCAAATAACACGCAAACGTTCAAACAGCCACATTCTTCTCGACTCACCATCAATCTAAACTTAGATTTGCATAGCGCTAAATTTCAGTTAAATTAATGCAAAATAATCAAGTTTTGCGACGCTATGCGTTTGATTTTAATTATTGTTGTCATCGTTTTGAGTACTTGGTGGATCTATCAAACCAAGCAGCATCCTCAACTGAAATTTAATTCAATTTCAGATCGACTTTTACACCCTCTCGATACCCGATTGCGTTATCGGGTTGCTGATGTCGATCCGCGTTTTGGATTAAGCCAACAACAAGTCATTCAACTTAGCCAAGAGGCTGCAGAGATATGGCATAAAGGGACGCTCAAACCGTTATTTATCTATGACCCAGATGCACAACTGGCGATCCATCTCATTTATGATGATCGCCAAAAACAATACAACGCCTATAAGCAAGTCCAAAAGACCTTAGCCGCAGATAAAGCTCGTAATGATTTATATGCCGAGAACTTAGCAAATTCGAGAAAAGGTCTGGAGATGAATGAGCAACAGCTCCGATCAAAACAAGCCATGATCCGTGTGGAAATCGCACAGCTGTCGCAAGAACGTATGAGTTGGAGCCGAATCGAGCATGCGCAAGGCCCCAATATGCAACGCGTTGAAAGAGAACTTGCGCAAGTCAAAGCACAAGCGATGCAATTAGACCAAGAAATAGATCGATTTAATCAGCAAAATGATCAATTTAACCAACAAGTCTCAAGTTATAACCAGCAAATCGATCAATATAATGCGGGCGTGATACAAGCCAGTCAGCGCTTTCCTGCACGAGAGTTTCATAAAGGCGTTTTTATGGGCGATCAGATTCAGATTTATCAATTTGATGCCGAAGATGATTTACGCCTCACTCTTGCCCACGAACTCGGACATGCTCTCGGCTTATCTCACCATAATGACCCTACTGCATTAATGTACCCAATCTTGGGCGCGCAACAATTAGAAAACTTTAAACTGATGCCAGCAGACCAAAGCTTACTGTATTATCGCTAGTGTGCCCTGAGCATAAAAAACCATACAATTTATAAGGATATTGCAGGATTCACCAACAAAAATCAGCATTTCATGTTATTGTTGATCTGCAATAATCCCCTTATATCAATGACATCTTCCGTGGAGAGCAATGTGAGTTACTACCATATCTTAATTGAAGTGAATGACCACATCAGCACGATTGAACAAACCCGTGATATTGAGCTTTTTGATATTACCGAAATTCAACCTTATCTCCATGCGGTACTTTTACCATTTTTTAATGAGCAACTCATCGAACTCGAAGACGAAAATCTTGAGTTTAAAGATGTCTTGCATTTACAAGTCAAACAAACCCTTTTGCCGATCCGTGACCTCATCGAAGAAGAACAACGCCTGCTTCCGAGTGATACCGATGTCACCATTACGGCTTATGAAATTTTTAATAATTATCAATTGAGTCAAGACGTGACCACAGTGATTTTAGATCTGTTAGAAGCGCTTAAATTTGAAGCCTAATATCGATTTTAAACATTAAAAAAGCCCTCAAAATGAGGGCTTTTTTATGGCTCAATTCATCATCCTGATTAGATCGAGAATGAAGATCCACATCCACACGTGGTTGTCGCATTCGGGTTTTGTACCACAAAACGAGAACCTTCAAGACCTTCAATATAATCGACTGTTGAACCAACCAAATATTGATAACTAAGTGAATCTACCAACATTTTCACGTCTTCATTGATAAATTCAGCATCATCTTCGTTTTGGCTTTCTGCAAAATTAAATCCATATGAGAAACCTGAACAACCACCACCAGTCACATATACACGTAACATGAGGTCTTGATTACCTTCACTGTCACGCAATTGGCGTACTTTATTGGCAGCATTGTCAGTCAGCACAAGTGCTTGAGCATTCATGATGGATTCCTCTGAGTCATTGGGGTGTCTTTAAAAAGAAAAGACCATATTTCAAGTATAACATACTCAATATATGGTCAGTCTTCACAGTTTAAAGTTAAATCAGAGTATTTTTCTCAAGATTCATTTAAAACCTATTTATAGTTTTCTTCCTGTAATGCGCATTCGAAGTTTTTCGGGTCTTGTTTACAGCGGAATTGCCATAACAATTTCATCATTCGCTTGTCGTAAATGCCACGTTTAGTCAAATCAATACGCGCTTCACGCATCATTTTTTGATAACCAGCTTTGTCTGCAGTGGGAACATCCATCCAATATTTAGCTGGAATTTCTGACTTCATTTTGCCTAAAATCGTGAATGCACGAGGTAATTGTGTTTTGACCCAATCACGTGATTTTTGCCCATAACCTGCTGGGAATTTATCTGGGCGAATAATGATATTTCCCGTGACTTGTAAAATTGGATAATTGACGATTGCGCCTTTGCTGCCTAAACCTTTGTGTAATTCTAATGGTTTGAACACAGCTGCAGGAGCACCAATAATATCCACCTGACCATTGTTAAATTTAGCGCCAAAATTGGTTACATCGGCACTGACCGCTTGAGCCCCGACCTGCTGCACCATAATTTTCTGCGCTTCATCATAATCAAGCACCGCAATTTTTTTACCTGCTGCTTTAGCGACAGTATTGATACTACGGTCATTCACCAACAGGTAGGCATCACCTACAGGAATCACACCTACCACTTCATATTTACTATTGACCATGCTCTTTGCAAACGTTGGACTCGCAAGGCCTTGCATCACTTTAACCGCAAGTTTCAAATCTGGAATTGCACCAATCGCATCTAAAGAACCGGTAAAATTGTTGAATTGACGACCACGCATACCTGTGACACTGATCCCATCACATTTACCGGCTTTAAAATCTTCCGCAATCACCGCTTCATTTTGACTGACGCGGAGCTCAATGTCTGCGCCCCAGTTTTTTGCCGCCAATTGGTAATCTCTCATCAGGGTAAAAACATCACCATTTTTACCCACCAAATCAAATACACACACCACTTGCTTTGCTTGAGCTACGCCATTCACCGCCATTAACGCAGCAGCAATACTCAATGCCTTTGTCCATTGTTTCATACTGACTTTCCTTGTTTTTTACTGTTTTTGTTTTAACCATTTTTTGATTTTTGGGTCATGCGGAGTATGATTAAATATACTCACAGCCCTCGATTTCAATTTAGATTACCTGAATATTTTGCTGACTCAATGGCGAAAATGACCTATGCATTTGCGAAAAAAAGCCCGGATAAATCCAGGCTTTTTTCTTTAAATATCAGTTTATTCGCCGCTAAGTGAACATTCAAAATTGGCTTTATCGACAGAACAACGTGCCTTTTTCAATACTGACATCATGCCCGCATCATAAATGCCACGTTTCGTCATATCCATACGACCTTCACGCAATAATTTTTGATATTTGGTTTTATCTTCTGCACTTAAGTTAAGTTTATATTTCGCAGGAATACCCGCCTCTAAACGGTTAATCATCGCAATACTCTTCGGTAAATGTTTCACAAACCAATCACGAGATTTTTGACCAAAGCCTGCTGGGAACTGATCAGGACGAATAATAAAGTCCGCGGTCACTTGTAAAACTGGGAAGTTAAACATCGCACCATTGGTACCTAAACCCTTATAAATCTCTAATGGTTTGTAGGCATACGCAGGCGCACCCACCATATCGACCTGACCATTATTAAACTTCGCCACAAAGTTAGATACATCTGAAACCACAGCTTGAGCGCCGACACGTTGCACCATAATTTTTTGTGCTTCGTCATAGCCTAATACTGCAAACTTTTTACCTGCTGCTTTTTCAATTGAGTCAATTTTTTTGTCTTTGACAAAGATGAATGCTGAACCCAGTGGAGCAATACCCGCCACTTCGTATTTCTTACCACCTAGGTTGCTGACCATTTTTGCAGCATTACGTTGGTCTAATGCAAAGGTAATCGCACGTTGCGCAATTGCATTGCTCGGTGCGCCACCAAGCGCATCAATCGAACCTGCAAATTTATTGTATTGACGAGCACGCATTGCCGTCATAAATACGCCATCACATTTACCCGCTTTAAAATCATTGTCGGCTACTGCTTCATCTTGACGCGGAATTAAGTTAATTTCAGCACCCCAGCCTTTTGCTGCAAGCGCCCATTCCTGAGCCATTTGGTATGACTCACCTGACTTACCCAGTAAGTCAAATACACAGATATCTACTTTTGCTGCCTGAGCTGAACCAGCAAAGCCAATTGCAGCAAATGTAGCCAATGATAGGAGCGTTTTTTTCATTCTATTTTCCTTTCAAATCTTTTTATGGTTCAGAGGTGTCCTTACACAACGCCGATATTAAGCAAGTTAATTTAAAAAAAATAGAGCATTTACTCCATTTATTTATGTCATTTTGGCACATTCTGTTTTTTTGTGATTAATATCACTTTTTTATTTAAGGCAAAATTATAAATATAATCATCATGTTGTATGCAAAAAAGGCTTTTTGCATTTACAGCCTTTTTATGAAACTTTACAAAGAAATACAGAAAAAAGCTTATTCACCCGCCACTGAACACTCAAAATTGGTTCGCTCAATCGTACAACGTGCTTTTTTCAGTACCGTCATCATGGTGGAGTCGTAGATTCCTTGTTTGGTTAAATCCATCCGTCCTTCACGCAATATTTTCTGATATTTCAACTGATCATCTTTGCTGAGATTCATCTTATATTTGGCAGGAATTTCAGCTTCCATGCGTTTTACCATGGCAAAACTTTTCGGTAATTGTTTAACGAACCATTGCCGAGAAGGCTCTGCAAAACCATCTGGGAATTTATTGTTACGAATAATCAGGTCTGCCGTGACATTCACCACAGGAAAATTCACCATCGCCCCAGTAGTGCCTAAGCCTTTTGAAATTTCGAGTGGCTTAAAGGCATAAGCCGGCGCAGCCACAATTTCAACTTCGGCCTGATTAAATTTGCGAATAAAATTGGAAATTTCCGACATGACTGGCACAGCGCCGACACGGTCGACCATCTCTTTTTGCGCATAGTCATAATGCAAAATGGCAAATTTTTTACCTTCAGCTTTTTCTAAATTATTGATATTGCGATCACGGACAAAAATATAGGCTGAACCAATTTGCCCAATCCCTGCCACTTCATAACTATCTTTACCTGAATTGGTAATCAGTCGCTTACTGTTCCGCTTATCTAAGACATAGGTAATGGCTTTTTGTGCGATGGTATTGTTCGGTACACCGCCAATGGCATCAATCGAACCAGCAAATTTGTTATACGCACGTGCCCGCATCGAGGTCATATAAAATGCGTCACATTTCCCTTCTTTAAAATCTTTATCGACTTTGGATTCATCTTGATATGAAATCAGTTGAACTTGTGCTCCCCATGCCTTACTGGCTAGAGACCACTCTTCCATTAGCTTATAAGATTCCCCTGCTTTTCCAAGTAAATCGAACACACAGACCTTCTGATTGGCATAGCTTTGTGCAGACATCACACCTGAAAGAAGCGATAAAATTAAAATTCCTTTTCTCATTTCTTATATTCCCAATATGTTTTATTAATCCATTTAAAACAACAACTTGAAATATTTTTTTAATACTAAAGCCAGTTCAATATACCTAAATACGTGGAATCTGTCACATTTTTTCAGATGGTTGCGATGCTTTGTTTTTTCTTTTGCAAAGCCATCCATTAGAATAGCCTCACATTCTTCTTGTTTAGTTAGTTCCATGATTCAGTTAGACCAACTTTCCATTCGTCGCGGTGGGCGTGTTTTATTTCAAAAAGCATCTATGCAATTGCATCCAGGCTGGAAAATCGGCTTAACCGGTGTAAATGGTGCGGGTAAATCGACTCTTTTTTCTGCGCTTTTAGGTGGAATGGAATCTGATGGTGGTTCATTAACTCGTCCTGCGGTATGGACCGTCGCGCATATGGCGCAAGAAATCAAAGCACTCGATATGAAAGCGATTGATTTCGTTCTATCAGGCGATGAAGAATATTGGGATATACAACATAAACTTGAACATCCAGAGCAATTAGACAATGAAGCGTTGGCACACTTATATGGCCGATTTGATGAAATCCATGGCTATACAGCACCATCCAAAGCCTCACAGCTGATGGCTGGCCTGGGTTTCTTTGAACATCAGTCCCAGCTCAATGTTTCAAGCTTTTCAGGTGGTTGGCGTATGCGTTTAAACCTTGCGCGTACCCTGATGAGCCGTTCTGACCTTTTATTACTCGATGAACCAACCAACCACTTAGACTTAGATGCGATTTTGTGGTTAGAAGATTGGTTAAAAGCTTATGAAGGCACACTGATCTTGATTTCACATGACCGTGATTTCTTAGATGCGGTGACTGATCATATTTTACACATCGAAAATCAAGAGCTGACGCTTTACACCGGTAACTATTCAACCTTTGAACGCACCCGTTCTGAGCGCTTGGCACAACAACAACAAGCCTATGAAAAACAACTCGAAACTCGTGCGCATCTCCAAAAATTTATTGACCGTTTTAAAGCCAAAGCGACTAAAGCTAAGCAGGCTCAAAGCCGTATTAAACAATTAGAACGTATGCAGGAACTTTCTGCCGCGCATGTCGATACGCCATTTACCTTTAGTTTCCGTGAGCCAACCAAAATGAGCTCGCCGCTGTTACAAATGGAACATGTCGATATTGGCTATGGTGACAAACTGATTGCCACCAATGTGAATTTACAGATTACCCCAAACAGTCGCATTGGTTTACTCGGGATGAATGGTGCGGGTAAATCAACCTTAATTAAATCCTTGGTTGGTGACCTTCCCTTATTACAAGGGACGCGCAAAGCCTCGGAACTGTTAAATATTGGCTATTTTGCACAGCATCAAATGGATGCTCTAGATGGCAATGCCAGCCCAATGTTGCAATTATCTCGAATCGCTGACAAAAAAATCAGTGAAGCGGTATTACGTTCATTCTTAGGTAGCTTTGGTTTTAGTGGCGAACGCATGGATACGCCAAGTGAAGGATTTTCAGGCGGTGAACGAGCACGATTGGCTTTAGCTTTGATTGTTTGGCAGCGCCCCAATGTTTTAATTCTAGATGAACCGACCAACCATTTAGACCTTGATATGCGTCATGCGCTAACTATGGCATTACAAGACTTTGAAGGCGCTGTGGTTTTGGTTTCGCATGAACGTCAATTGATTGCCAGTGTTTGTGACGAATTATTATTGGTACATCATGGGAAATGTCGCGAATTTGATGGTGACCTCGTGGCTTATGCCGATTGGCTGCGTCAAGCACGGATCGACATGATGAAAAATAGTCAACAAGCCCCGACTCCCATCAAATCTCAAGTTGAAACTAAACCGACGATTTCCAAAGTCGATAAAGAAGCGCAACGTAAAGAAGCTGCACGTCAGCGTGAATTGACCCGCCCGATTCGTAAAAACATTGAAAAAAATGAAGCGCAAATCAGCAAAATTCAGCCACGCTTAAACGAAATTGAGGAATTATTAGCAGACAGTGCTTTATATGAAGCCAGTCGTAAAGATGACTTACTCAAACTAATGAATGAGCAAACAGAATTAAAAGCCAAACTTGAATCTGTCGAAGAGCAAATGCTTGAATTAATGATGGAATTAGAAGAAATGGAAAGTAGTTTTGAGGCTTAATTTAAAAAGCAAAACCCTAGATTTGCATTATTAAGAAAACCTAACTTAAGCTCAAAAAATCAATCGCCGTGAAATTTAAATGTTCCACGGCGATTTTTTATTTATACTTCACAATAATAATCACACTATAAATCTAAAAAATATTTAAAAAATCGAATGTTCATATCCAACTGGTTATTGCATCGTTAAGGCATTTCTATTCGGAAAGAATCTAAAAATTCAGCGATAGCTTTTACCCTAACTTTGTAAATGAATTCAAAAAATATACTTCACATCAAACTCATTGCCATAGTTATCCACAAAAGCCATTTTTAAATTCAAATCTTGGTTTTAAATTCATTTTTATTTTTTAAATTCAAAATATCGAACCACCTTTTTGTGGATAAATATTTTTAAATGATATTATCCACAATTATAAATGACTTTGATGTTGAACACTATTAAATGTGAAAATTCACAAAACTTATCCACATTTGCAAGATGGATGCATTTTATCTCCACTCACGACATCAATTTAAACTTTTTATTGTTTAAGATAAGGCAGAAGGATGGGCTTTTTTTGCCTTTAAAAAACGTAATTCTTGTATTTTCCAGGTCTGATCAAAATGCCAGATTTCCTGTATTTGCTGCTGTGTTTCAGCTAAACCAATTAAAATTTTGCACTCCGTTTGGTCACGATTAAACTCATATTCTTCAAATTCTACGTCTGGTTTTTGTGGTTTCCAAACCCCATTTTTCACTGCATGTGCAATACGTTCATAGCGGACATAATTACTTTCGACACGCCCGTCTTGCTCATAAACCACCTTAAAGTGCTCATCTTCGTATTCGGCTAAAACAGTATAATTTCCGGTAAAAAATGCATTTACCCAGATGTCACGAATGTGTTCAAGTTGATTGTCCATCATATATAGACCTCTTATTTTTAGCTGCTAAGTTCAATTTGATTTGAGCTTAGCATCAGAATAAGTCAATTTTATAAAACACAAATTGGCGATTTAATATTCAATTTTATTTAAGATAGCACAAAAAAAAGCACTCCGAAGAGTGCTTTTTTAAATGATTCTGTAATCAGAATTTAGGCATCAATATCCGCATTTAACGCATTTTCTTCAATGAAAGCACGACGTGGTTCCACATCATCACCCATCAAACAAGAGAACATACGATCAGCTTCAATCGCATCCTGTACCGTTACTTGCAGCATGTTACGGTTCTCAGGATCCATTGTGGTTTCCCAAAGCTGTTCAGCATTCATCTCACCCAAACCTTTATAGCGCTGAATCATCATGCCACGGCGTGAGTCTTGTAGGATGTTTTGCCAAACCTGATGGAAGCTATTTACTGGAATTTTGCGCTCACCTTTTTGTAGGTAAGCACCTTCTTCCAATAAGGTGAACCAACTCTTCGAATTTTTGAGTAAACGTGCATATTCACCTGAACCCAATAGACCTGAATCTAACAAGTATTGGTGCGGTAAGTTATGAACATAGATGGTAATACGCGGGAAATAGGTCGCTGACTTATTGCCTTCGGTATCTTCATGCTCAAAAGTTTCTAAGCTTAATTCAGGACGTAAGCTAGGTTGAGTTTTCTCAATATTGGCACGTAGTTGCTCACCCCAAGTCTGTACATAGTCTTGGTTATTTGCGTGATCTAACTTAAAGCCTTCTACTGCCAATAAACCATCCAACACACTTGCAGGATAACGTACAGTCAGACGATGCAAGCTCTTTTGAGAGGTTTGATAATCCGCAATCACACCCGCTAAAGCCTCACCACGAATGGCTGGTGCTTCTGCACTGATGTGTAATTCAAGCTCATCAATTGCATTTGAAATCAGGTAAGTCTCAAGCGCATCATTATCTTTGATGTACTGTTCTTGCTTGCCTTTTTTCAGCTTATACAACGGTGGCTGTGCAATATAAATATATCCACGTTCCACAAGTTCTGGCATTTGACGGAAGAAGAAGGTCAACAGTAGCGTACGAATGTGCGAACCATCGACGTCAGCATCGGTCATGATGATGATTTTGTGATAACGTAGTTTGTCTGGGTTATATTCCTCACGGCCAATACCACAACCTAAAGCAGTAATCAGTGTTCCCACTTCTTGTGAAGAAATCATCTTGTCAAAACGTGCACGTTCCACGTTGAGGATTTTACCTTTCAGCGGCAAAATCGCTTGCATCTTACGGTTACGGCCCTGTTTTGCAGAACCGCCCGCAGAGTCACCTTCGACTAAGTAAAGTTCAGACAATGCAGGATCTTTTTCCTGACAATCGGCCAATTTACCTGGCAGGCCTGCAATATCAAGCGCACTCTTACGACGAGTCATTTCACGTGCTTTACGCGCTGCATCACGCGCACGTGCTGCATCAATAATTTTGCCTGCAATCGATTTAGCAGCTTGTGGATTCTCTAAAAGATATTCAGAGAACGATTTATTCATGGCTTGTTCAACCGCAGTTTTCACTTCGCTCGACACCAATTTTTCTTTGGTTTGCGAAGAGAATTTTGGATCAGGCACTTTCACCGAAACAATTGCAGTTAAGCCTTCACGCGCATCATCACCAGAAACCGCCACTTTCTCTTTTTTGAGTAAGTTTTCGTTTTCCATGTAGCTGTTTAAGCCACGGGTTAATGCGGCACGGAAACCCGCTAAATGCGTACCGCCATCTTTTTGTGGAATATTATTGGTAAAGCAACGAACATTTTCCTGATAAGAATCATTCCACTGCAATGCAACTTCTACACCAATGCCATTATCCGCTTGAGTAGTAAAGTGGAAGATATCATTCAGATGGGTTTTGCCTTGGTTAATATATTTTACAAACTCAGACAAACCACCTTCATAGTCATAAACGTGCTCTAAATTGATACGTTCGTCACGTAGCACAATTCGCACACCTGCATTCAGGAAAGATAATTCACGTAAACGACGCGCCAAAATATCGACATTAAAAATCGTTTGACTGAAGGTTTCAGCACTTGGCCAAAAATGTACACGTGTACCGGTACGATCTGTCTCACCCACCACTTTTAATGGATACACGGAATCACCGTGTTTATATTCTTGCTGGTGGATTTGACCCGCACGATGAATAGTTAATTCGAGCTTGCTTGAAAGCGCATTCACCACGGATACACCTACACCGTGTAGACCGCCTGAAACTTTATAGCTATTATCGTCAAATTTACCGCCCGCATGCAGAATCGTTAAAATCACTTCTGCTGCAGAAACACCTTCTTCTGGGTGAATGTCGGTAGGAATACCACGGCCGTTATCCGATACGCTCACAGATTCATCTTCATGGATGGTGACTTGAATTTCGTCACAATGACCTGCCAACGCTTCATCAATTGAGTTATCGACAACTTCAAACACCATGTGGTGTAGGCCAGTACCATCGTCAGTATCACCAATATACATGCCCGGACGCTTACGTACAGCGTCTAGACCACGTAATACTTTGATGCTAGAGGAATCATAAGCTTTTTCTATGGTTTGTTCTGTTTGAGAAGCAGCTTGATCTTCTGAACTCATGGTTTCTCCCTAGTGAAAAATAGGTCTATCCAAAGGTGGTATTTCATTGCACAACAGCCTGCACCGTACCATTTTCAACTTTGAATAATTGATAAGAAATAGATAAATCATGTAAGTGTTTTTGCACTGAATCATGGTCTAAAGTGGTAATAAAAACTTGACTACCAAGATGGCTTAAACGCTCAATTAAACGCTGTTGTGCGGTTAAATCTAATTCTGCTGTCAGATCATCTAATAATACCACAGTTTCCTTATTACAAGCATGTAGCATTGCAATCTGTGACAGTTTTAACGCCATGATCAATAACTTTTTTTGCCCACGTGAGAGCACAACATCAGCATCACCCATAGCGGTTTTCAACCTTAAATCTGCACGGTGCGGACCATACTCAGTATAGCCACGTTCGCAGTCTTTAAAGTGCTGATTGGTCAGATCATTCAGCAGTCCTGTTTCAGCATGAAAGCCTGCATTGTATTCCAGTGTCACTGTTAAATCAGGCAATAATGCTTGGAGATCTTGTTGGAAATATCGAATCCACTGTTCCACCACATTACTGCGCAGACTATGCAAGATCTCACCATAGTCACTGAGCATTTTGTTCCACGGTTCTAAGTCAGACAAACTCAAATGACGTCGTGATTTCAGCAAACTATTCCGCTGTTTTAATGCCCGTGCATAATATTGCCATGTATGGTAAAACTCCGGTTCCACGTGGAACATCAACCAATCTAAAAGTTGACGTCGTGGCTTCGCACCATGATCAATGATATCCGTACTTTGTGGGTCGATGAGTTGTAGCGGTAAAATCTTGGCCAACTGCCCTTGTGTCCCCACAAGGTCGCCATTAACTTTAATCACTTGCTCACCCGACTGCATTTTTTGCATACCAATGCGGTCTGTTGCAGACTGCGCAAAGACGACAGCGTCAGGGCTATTATTTTGAATATAGTTTTTCGGAATATGGGTTCGAAAAGAACGTCCAGTTGCCAGCAAATGTACTGCTTCTAATACAGAAGTTTTACCTGAACCATTTTGCCCATAAAAGACATTAAACGGCTGCAACCCAGAGAGTGCAACCGTCTTTAAATTTCGAACACGTTCTACATGTAAACGCGTGATATGCATAATAATTGAGACGTCAGTCCGAATTAAACACGCATTGGCATCACAACATAGGTTTGATCTTGTTGTTGTGGATCTTGTACCAATACAGACTGGTTGGCTTCTGTCATGGTCATTGCAACATCATCACCATCCAATACATTCAGAACTTCCAATAAGTATTGTGCATTGAATGACATTTCCATCGGTGCATCAGCATATTGAATCGCGAGATCTTCGATAGCTTCATCCTGCTCAGGGTTATTGGCACGCAGTTGTAAAGTATCCGCATCAAACTTCAAGAATACGCCGCGCAATTTTTCATTACTTAAAATCGCTACACGTTGCAGTGATTGTTTAAATACATCATGTGCAATGCGCACGTTTTTATCGCCACCACGTGGAATCACACGGCGGTAGTCTGGGAATTTACCATCGATCAATTTTGTGGTGAAACGTACGGTTATATCACCCTGCTCTTTATCACGGCTGGCAATGGTAATCGTTACATTTAATAATTCACGACCAATCAACAACGATAATTGCTCGTCTTCAACACTCAATAGACGCTGCAATTCACCTACGGCTTTACGTGGAACAATCGCTTGCATTGCTTGTGTCGCATTCGAGCTTGCAGCTGTTTCACACATTGCTAAACGATGACCATCGGTCGTTACTGCACGCAATTGATTTTCATCAATTTCAAGCAAAGTACCTGTCAAATAGAAACGCACATCTTGAACCGCCATGGCAAAAGATGTTTTCTCAAATAAACGCTTTAACTCACGCTGAGTCACACCGACTTGAGTGCCTTGAGTATTTTCAGTGGTTAATAATGGATAGTCTTCTGCAGGCAAAGTACCCAATACAAAACGACTGTTTCCAGATTTTAAAATACAACGTTGATCTTCAGTAATTTGCAAATCAATCAATGCCGCTGACGGTAATGATTTACAGATATCCATCAATTTACGTGCAGGAACAGTCGTCACCCCTGCTTGTAAACATGCACCTTCAGTAAGTGGTGTGCTTGCAACCAGTTCCACTTCAAGATCTGAACCAGTAATGGTCAAAGCTTGCTCTGTTACTTGTACTTTTACATTGGATAAAATATTTAAGGTATGGCGACGCTCAACCGCTCCTACGACATGTGATAGAACATTCAGTAAGCTTTCTTTCGCGATTTTTAAACGCACGATACATTCCTCTAAAAACTGAAGACAGACAAAATAAATTAATTTTTTAGCAGTGTACTATGCGGCAGAACATACCGCATTGCAAGAACAGAATTTGAACGAAAAGACTTAACTTTGCAGCAGACGTTGCAAGTTTTTATAGTCCTCATTGAAGATTGGATCTTCTTCACGCAGGCTTTGTACTTTTTCACAGGCATGCATCACAGTACTGTGGTCACGATTACCAAAAGCCATACCAATTTCAGGGAAACTATCCCCTGTTAGCTCACGTGCTAGCCCCATAGCCAACTGACGTGGACGTGCATAAATACGTGTACGTTTTGGGCCAACCAATTCTTTCAGCGGAATACGAAAATATTCACTCACCACACGCTGAATATTTTCAGTACTAATGGTACGTGCACGAATCGCCAACACATCTTTTAATGATTCACGCACCACATCAAGGTCGATAGCGGTACCTTTAAAACGAGAAATGGCTACAACTTTATTCAGCGCACCTTCTAGTTCACGAACATTGGCAACCACTTGTTGAGCAATAAACAGCGCACAATTACGTGGAAGTTCCACGCCATTGCTTTCCGCTTTTTTCAGTAAAATTTCAATACGGGTTTCAATATCTGGTGGTTCAACACCCACCGATAAGCCCCACGAAAAACGTGAAACTAAACGTGGATCTAGCTCAGTCAGTTCTTTTGGATAACGATCTGAGGTTAAAATGATTTGCTTAGATTCATCTAATAACGCGTTGAAGGTATAGAAAAACTCAACCAAGCTGGCCTCTTTACCCGCCAACAAATGAATATCATCCACCAATAACAAATCTAGCGAACGACAATTTTTCTTAAATTCTTCAACCTTACCTTGCTGTAACGAGCTCACAAAGTCTTGTACAAAACTTTCAGCCGTCATGTACATCACACGTGCATTCGGCTTCGCTTGTAATAATGCATTACCTACAGCTTGCATCAAATGGGTTTTACCTAAACCAGTCGGTCCATACAAAAATAAGGGGTTATGCTGTGAAGCACCGGGCTGCGTCAAGACTTTACGACAGGTTTCTGCCGCCATCTGATTGGAACGGCCTTCAACAAACAAGGAAAAGGTAAATAATGGGTTAAGCTGACGCTTACGGTTATTTTTTGAAGACGTCTCTTCTTTTTCTTTTTTAGGACGAGTCGGTGCCGACACTTGTGGCGTTGACTCTAATGCTGCGGTGGTTGTTGCTGGTTGCTCAGCTGCAGATAAAATTGCACCAGGCCGTGAATCAACCAAAATCTCGACTTTACGTACCCGACCTTCAGACAACTGTTCCGCTAAAATAGAGATCAGTTCTAAATGGTGCTCTTGAATATAGCGTGTCCAATACGGATTCGGTGCATAGAGTTTTAAAGTATCACCTGCATCTTCTGCCACTAGTGGGCGTATCCACATTGTATAGACATTTCCTGAAAGCTCTTGTCGCAAGCGAGTTAAGCAGTCTGTCCAAAGCATGTGAAACCCCTATTTCAGTCCATTGTACGTAAAAAAATAATTTAACCCCGCCTAAGCGGGCAGCCATTCTAACCATCTTATCCACATCTGTCATGAACAAATCAGTCGAAATCGATCAAAAAAACGCAAATTGAGTTTAAATTTAAATTTAAATCACGTGTGGATAAGTTTATCCGCAAGCTGTGGATAAATTGTAGCACAAAGTTATCCACAAACTATCAAAATTATAAAAACATCGTTATCCACAATTTAATTATTTGTTTTTTAAATCTAAAAATGCGTTTTCCACAGAAAATATCAACACTAATAGTAATAAATTTAAATTTTAAAATTTGAATTTATTTATAAGATCGACCCATTCTGGGGATAACTTGATGGTTGGTTTAAATTCAAATTTAAATTCATAAAAACCAATTCACAAATTTGGGATTGTGGATAAATCTGTGAGTAAACTTGAAGATAACTTAAATAATTAACATATACAATGATTTAGTTTGTGAATATTTTAATTTAAAACTTTCTGACTGATTTCTAATCCTTATATTATCTTGATATATCACAGCCTAGATTTTGAAAGAAAGCGTGTTTTTCATTGACAGCTCAAGCAATGAGCACTAAAATCGCGAACCTTTACTGAAAGATCATTTTTGGAGTTTCGATATGAAACGTACTTTCCAACCTTCTGAGTTGAAACGTAAACGCGTTCATGGTTTCCGTGCTCGCATGGCTACTAAAGCTGGCCGTCAAGTATTAGCGCGTCGTCGTGCAAAAGGTCGTCACAGCTTAACTGTTTAATTTCAGTTAAGACTGTCAAGACTTGGGTGTTATGACAACACTTTACGGTTTTAGCACAGATGTGCGAATACACTGTGCTGCCGATTATAAAAGTGTGTTCGATGGTGCGCTTTTTAAAGTGCATCAACCCCATTTCTTATTTCTAGCAAAAATCTCCGAACAGCCGAATAGCCGTTTGGGTATTGTTGTTGCTAAGAAAAAAGTGCGCCGCGCACATGAAAGAAATCGAGTAAAACGACTTGCACGCGAAAGTTTTCGCCTGCATCAACAGCAGTCTAATGTATTAGATATTGTCGTTATGCCAAAAATGGGCATAGAGGCGATACCGAATGCAGAGTTGCATCAGCAATTACAATTTGCTTGGCAAAAATTGCAGCGCCTTGCAAATAAGCATAAAAAAATAGCTACCTCCTCACAAGCGTAGAGATGACCAATGGTTCGTTTACTGCATTGGCTCATTCGTTTCTATCAGATTGCGATTAGTCCTTTATTGGGACCACGCTGTCGTTATATTCCAACATGTTCTCAATATTCTTTGGAAGCAGTCCATCAACATGGTGCTGTACGTGGAGTGTGTCTAGCTGTTCAGCGTATTTGCCGTTGTCATCCTTGGGGCGGTTCAGGCTATGATCCTGTTCCATCAAAAGCAATTCGTTTTATTTCATTTCAGCAAATAGATTCTCAAACGCGTCACGTTGCTGTACCCTTTCGTGAACGTTTATTGAACCAAAATCACTCTAACCACTTGGGGTAATACCTATGCAACAATGGGCCAGGATTGCAATTCTAGGGGCCATGTTTGTTGTCGCATATTTGCTCATTTTGGCTTGGCAGAAAGATTATGGAAATGCGGAACAAAAACCTCAGCAAAATGCTGCGGTGGTAACGCATGAAGTATCTGCCGATTTACCAAATGGCCAGACAGCTACGGCTGCTACTGATGTGCCGCAAGCAAATAATGCTGCTACACAACAAACAACAGATGCCACTGCACCTGTTAGTCAACAGTTAATTTCAGTACAAACTGACCTTTACCATCTTTGGATTAATCCAAAGGGTGGCGATATTGTTCGTATTGAATTACTCAATCATGACAAAAATAAAGACAGCGATGAACCGTTTGTAATGCTTGAAAGCGATGCAAAACGGACTTATGTTGCTCAGTCTGGCTTAATTGGTCTTAATGGCCCTGACAGCAATCCGAAAGGACGTCCGACCTATGAGATTGAAAAATCTTCATATACGTTAAATGACGCAAAAGCTGTGAAGGGTAAAGATGGCCAAACAGCAAAAGTTTTGTCAGTACCAATGGTTTATAAAACAGCAGATGGTGTAGAGGTTATTAAAACCTTTAACTTCACTGAAGGTGAATACCCTGTTGTTGTGAATCATAAAATCGTGAACCGCAGTGCTCAGAACTGGCAAGGTCAGATGTTTGGTCAGCTTAAACGCGACAACTCTGAAGATCCAGGTAAATCTGATCAAGGTATTTTCACTTTAGGTACATTCCTTGGTGGTGCATGGGGTACGCCTGAAGAACATTACAACAAACTTAAATTTGCCAACTTCAATGAAGAAAAATTGAATGTTGAAGCAACTGGCGGTTGGGTTGCAATGGTTCAGCATTACTTCGTGAGTGCGTGGATTCCTGGACAGATCAAATTAACGCAAGCCAATGGTCAGCCTTATGCTGCGAAACTTGAGTCACGTAAATCTACTGATGATATGAACATTATTCAGTTCACTTCACCTGCAATCAATGTTCCTGCAGGAACTGTGGCAGAAGTAGATGCAACGTTCTATTCAGGTCCAAAAATCCAATCTGAATTGAAAGAATTGGCGGTTGGTTTAAACCAAACTGTAGACTACGGTTGGTTATGGCCTATTGCGAAATTATTATTCGTCGGTCTTGAGTTTTTCCACGGTTTAGTGGGTAACTGGGGTTGGTCAATTATTCTATTGACGATTCTGGTGAAACTGATCTTGTGGCCATTGTCGTCGAAGAGCTACCGCTCTATGGCGAAAATGCGTGTGATTGCACCTGAAATGCAACGCATGAAAGAAGAGTTCGGTGAAGACCGTATGCGCTTCTCGCAAGAAATGATGGCATTGTATAAACGTGAACAAGTGAACCCACTATCAGGTTGCTTGCCGTTATTGCTCCAAATGCCGATCTTCCTTGCTTTGTACTGGGTATTGATGGAGTCTGTTGAACTACGTCATGCGCCATGGTTAGGTTGGATTCAAGATTTATCTGCGATGGATCCATGGTTTATTTTGCCGCTATTAATGGGCTTGACCATGTTCATTCAGCAAAGTTTGAACCCACAACCGGCTGATCCAATGCAGGCGAAAGTCTTCAAAATCATGCCAGTGATCTTTACGGTATTTATGTTGTTCTTCCCTGCAGGCCTTGTGCTTTACTGGATCTGTAACAACAGTATTACTATTCTTCAACAAGGTTTGATTAACAAATCAGTTGAAAAAGACCGTTTAAAACGTGAAGCGGCTGACTCAGCAAACTAAGCATTGCTGATGGGCTGAATAAATCCGCTTAAGATGGTAATCTTAGGCGGATTTTTCTTTATCTGTCGTTTGAAAATTTTTAGGTGAATTTTATGTTAAACCGAACCACCATCGCAGCAATTGCCACACCGCCGGGTCGTGGTGGTGTCGGCGTGATTCGCCTGTCTGGTCCCAAATCTTATGCCATTGCAGAAGCATTAACGCAGCAATCCTTACCAGAAGCACGTTTTGCTGGTTTCCGTAAGTTTTATGATGCATCGAATGAAATCATGGATGAAGGTTTGGTGATTTGCTTTCCAAATCCGCACTCTTTTACGGGTGAAGATGTGGTGGAGCTTCAAGGTCATGGCGGCCCTGTTATTCAAAATGCATTATTGGCACGGTTACTTGAATTGGGTGCTATTGCTGCGAAAGCGGGCGAATTTTCAATGCGCGCCTTTGAAAATGGCAAAATGGACTTGGTGCAAGCCGAGGCGATTGCCGACCTGATTGATGCCACCTCACAAGCTGCGGCACGTTCTGCGGTACGTTCATTACAAGGTGCCTTTTCGAGCAAGGTCAATACGGTGCTAGAAAAACTTATCCATTTGCGTTTGCATGTGGAAGCAGCGATTGATTTTCCTGAAGAAGAAATCGACTTTTTGGCGGATGGTAAGATTTTGGGTTTATTAGATGAAGTGGCAAGCTCGGTCCATGCTGTACAGCAGTCTGCTCGTCAAGGTCAGTTACTACGTGAAGGTTTACAAGTGGTGATTGCCGGTAAACCCAATGCAGGTAAGTCATCTCTACTCAATGCTTTGGCGGGTGTGGAACGTGCGATTGTGACGGATATTGCTGGTACGACGCGTGATGTCTTACATGAAAAAATCAGCCTCAATGGTTTGCCGATTACCTTGACCGATACCGCAGGTTTACGTGAAACCGGTGATATCGTCGAAAAAGAAGGGATTCGCCGCGCAATTAAAGAAATTGAGCAAGCTGACTTGTTACTTTTGGTCTATGACTTAAGTCAGGGCGAAGATCCACTACAATTGGCTCAAGCGTACTTTGCCGATCATATTGAACCGAAGCGGTTGATGTTGATTGGTAACAAATGCGATTTGACGGGATCTACCGCGGAAATTACCGATTTAAACGGTTTTCGACATATTAGGGTTTCGGCTAAACAAGAAACTGGCGTTCAAGCGCTTATTGATGCGATTACAGCGCATGCAGGCTTTCAACCAGAAGAAGATACCTTTATTGCTCGAACACGCCATTTAGATGCAATGAAGCGCACTCAGCGCTATCTTGCAGAAGCACGTGAGCAGTTGGTAGTTTATCATGCGGGTGAGTTGGTAGCCGAGTCTCTACGGTTGGCGCAAAATGCTTTAGGTGAAATTACGGGTGACTTTAGTGCGGATGATTTACTCGGCAAGATCTTCGGATCGTTTTGTATTGGTAAATAAATGCGCTAAAAATATGAAAAAAATCATGATTTGTTTTGCATGGATGCTTGCCGCTTGTTCTCAGGAGGAAGCGGCTTTAACTTCTGTTGATGATGTTGCAACATCAACACAGATACAAACTCAGCATCAAATGGATATAGATCCTAATCTTGCTAACGCTACTAAAGATACAAATTCTGAATTAAAAGCATATTTTATTCATGTCAAAATTTTATCTTTAGATGGCAACCATGATCCACAAACATCTGATGGTGGTGTGGTTTATTTTCATGAAACAACCGAACAGAACCCCAAAGAATCCTTTTTAAAACAATGGGAAGAAGATCCTGAAATGCAGGTTGACTATAAAAAAATGACCGCAATATCAAAAACTAAAAATTTGATTTTTTACATTCAGGATCAAATAGATGAAATTCCTCCTGAACAGGCATGGATGTATAGAGAAGAAAATTAATCGTATCTAAGGGTTTCATACTGTAAATTTCTTCATCGATAAATTTTGATACAGTAAATATAAACACAGCAAGCCGACACCAATACAAAAGCCCAGTACCCCTGTGATTAAACCAAAATGATCAGATAAATAGCCGGCTGCAATAATTGGAATAATGGTGCCTAGATATCCAATAAATAAATAGGTCGAGATCACCGCAGCACGGTTTTGATTGTTGGTCATTTGATGAACTAAGCCAAATGCGCCTAAAAGCCCCAGACCATGACCGACACCCACTAAAATATCGCTAATAAAAAACAATGCACTCCAGTGTTGGGTCATACATAGCGCAAGGAGCGCATAGCTCAGTATTAACACCATCAAGCCGGCATTGACACATTTTGCAGAAGAAATTGATTTCGCCATAAATTGCACGACTGCAGAAACCAGCAAGATACTCGCAATGGCACTACCACTGACCAAAGGCCCATGCCATGGGATCGCATCTTTGACGAAAGAGGGTGCGAGTGATGCAAATAAGCTAAAAGAGCCAAAGGCACAAAAGGCAGTCAGTCCTGCGATATAAAATCGTGAATGATCACGCTTTTCAGGCAATTCCAAATGTGGTGCCACTGAAAAAGGCTGTGGCTCAAAATTCGGTGTGCGAATAAAAAACAACCCTATTAAACACGCTAAACCACCAAAGATCACAGGGATATAAGGGGTGACTAAAGGCTGTTCCGAAAATTGGGCAATCACCCCACCAATAAATGGGCCAAGACCAAAACCAATCACGGTAATAATTGAACTCAGTTGCGGTGCATTATTTTTATGCTGTTCAGGGATGGTATAGACCAAGCCGGGCATGGCTGATGTGCTGATTAAACCCGAGGCAATGCCGATAATAAAGCGCCCGATAGATAACCACAGCGCATTACTGGCAAATACCGACAAGCTTAAACCTAAGATGATGCACGCCATACCGATTTGCAGGGTTCTTAAAAAACCAAAACTGTTACTGGTACGACCTAAAAACAGCAAGGTCGCTAGGCAACCAAACATGTAGGCAACAAAGATATAGGTGATATGACTCGGCAGCAGCCCCCAAAGTTGTTGATAAATGGGATACAGAGGACTAGCTAGCGCTGTACCAATAGTGCCCATACAGAGTGCAAGGCTCACCATGATAAACGGTCGCCAAGAGGGAGATGCGGTCATTTTAAAGTCGCAGAGGTACAGTCAATAGGGGCAATATTGTGCTGTATGAGAAAGAAGAATATATGGACTCAGTTTAATGCCGATTGTTTTCCATGGTCAAATCGCAGTTGTAACTTTATCCATAGCGTTTAAGCAGTTTGACAAATTCTTCCAGTTCTGCTTCATTGATTTCAACATCTTGAGGTAATACATGATGGCGTAAATGTGCTTCGATTAATTCATTCATTAATCCATTTACAGCACCTTTGATGGCCGCAACCTGTTGTAAAACCTCGATACACCCTGCTTCGGGTTGCTGTAAAGCCAGTTCAACCGCATTGACCTGACCTTGTAGACGTTTAACCCGATTTAAAATCTTTTTGTCCTGATGTAAATGACTCAACACTTTCTCCCGAAAATAAATATACTATGGGGGAGTATATTTAAGCATAGAACCTAATGAAAACTTCCCCATCCATCCGAATTCATCATCATCAATTTGATGAAGGTAATCCACTCGCACAAAAACGGATCTTAATTGCCACTATTTTAACGGCAGTCATGATGTTGTTAGAAGTCATTGGCGGATGGATTTTTAATTCGATGGCATTATTGGCAGATGGCTGGCATATGAGTTCACATATGTTGGCATTAGGCTTGGCCTATTTTGCCTATCGTGCGGCACGCCACTATGCCCAAGACGCTCGTTTTAGCTTTGGAACTTGGAAAATTGAAATTTTAGCGGGCTATAGCAGCGCGATATTATTGATGGTCGTTGCTGCATTTATGGCTTTTCATTCGGTGGAACGCTTATTCAACCCGGTCCAAATTCATTATAACGAAGCAATCCCTATTGCGATTTTAGGTCTGGTGGTGAACTTGATCTGTGCTTGGTTATTGCATGATGACCATCACCATCACCATCACCATCACCATCACCATCACCATCACCATCACCATCACCATCATAGCCATGAGGAGCAGCATGATCATCATCACGACCTCAATCAGAAAGCAGCCTTCATGCATGTGGTTGCTGATGCGGTGACTTCGATATTGGCGATTGTGGCTTTATTTGCCGGAAAATGGATGGGTTGGGGATTTTTAGATGCGCTATTGGGGATTGTTGGTGCAGTGCTTGTCGGTAAGTGGGCCATTGGCTTGATGAAAGAAACAGGACAAACATTACTGGATGCGGAAATGGATCACCCTGTCGTTGATGAGATTCGAGAAGTTTTAATGCAATTGCCTGTCGACGTCGATGTAACTGATTTACATGTATGGAAAGTGGGTAAAGGTCAGTTTTCATGTATTGTGGCCTTAGAAACCAGTCAGGCATTGAGCGCAGATGAAGTGCGTCAAGCGCTGTCGATTCATGAAGAAATTGTACATGTGTCTGTTGAAATTAATTCACCTGATGCAGCTTAATATGTTCCACGTGAAACGGCATGTAGCTATTGCGTAATGAACTGAAAAAAGCCCAAAACTTTCACACGTTAGGGCTTAGAATGCTCAATCAATTAAATGTTGAAGTTCTGTCTATGTTGAAAAAAGTATGTGCGTTGGCGTTGAGTACCACCCTTTCGACTTTTGCTTTAGCAGATGCGGCACAGGTTCAAAAGCTCTTGGCAGAAAAGCACCCCAGTTTAAAAATTGAAAATATTCAAAGTACCGAAATGCCGGGCATATATAGTGGCTTTGTTGAAGATCAAGTTTTGTATTTGAGTGAAAATGCGGATTATGTGATCGCAGGTTCTATGATTCGTTTAAAAGATCAAAAAAATCTGACCAAACAATTGATCCTCAGTCAGCAAAAAACTGAGTGGAATAAACTTCCATTACAAGATGCGATTAAAACAGTCAGGGGGAATGGGAAGCGCCAAATCGCGATCTTTTCTGACCCAAATTGCCCATATTGTAAGAAGCTTGAAGTAGAACTGGCAAAACTCAATGATGTGACCATTTATACTTTTGTCACAGCGATAAAACCACAGTCGTTGGCGCCATCGAAGCAGATTTTTTGTGAGTCAAACCCTGCTATGGCCTGGAATAATTTAATCAATAAGGGAATTCAACCGAAGTCAGCGAAAAGCTGTGCAAACCCGATTGAGCGAAATTTAAAATTAGCAAAAAGCTTAAAATTAAATGGTACACCGGGAATTGTGTTTGCTAATGGTTCGATTTTAACCGGTGCTTACCCTGCTGCTGAATTAGAATCGATGTTAAAAGAGATCAAATAATTTCAGCTGTACGGCATGAATAAAATATAAATAAAAAAATACCCGTCTACAGGCGGGTATTTTAATGGCGCTATAAAAATTAGACGCGGTTTTTTTTCGTTACAAGGTTATAGATAAACAACACGATGATCGCACCAATGACGGAAGCGATAAATCCTGCAGCAGAATTTTCTCCATACAGACCTAATAAACGTCCGCCATAGGTCGCAAGTAAGGAACCTGCTATCCCGAGAATGGTGGTCATGATGAAACCGGCTTTGTCATCTCCAGGATGGATCGCACGTGCAATTAAACCAGCAATAAAACCAACAACAATCGCAACAATGAGTGACCACATAGTAACTCTCCTTTTGTTATCATGTATTTGTTTTTTACGACATGTTCAATCTTTATCTTTAATCAAAACTAAGCTGAGCTACAGCCTAAACATGCAAAAAACTGTTGTTTTTTTGTTCTGAAATAGCAAGAAAAGTAAAAAAAAAGTGGCCTTCGGCCACTCTTAAGTATCTGATCTTGCTTAGAGACCAATTTCGCCAATAAATGGAATGTGACGATATTTTTGATCATAGTCCAGACCATAACCTACGATAAATTTATCTTCGACTTCAAAACCTAAAAATTTCACTTCGAGTTCAATCTCACGACGTGAAGGCTTGCTAACCAAAGTACAAAGCTCGATTGAATTTGGATTGCGCGTCTGTAAAATTTCTAAAACTTTGCTTAAGGTATTTCCTGAATCGATAATATCTTCAACCACCAAGACATCTTTATCTTTAATGTCGCCGTCTAAGTCTTTTAAGATTTTTACATCACGAGTAGATACGGTCCCACTGCCATAACTTGAAACGGTCATGAAGTCGAGTTCATGCGGTTTTGAAATTGCGCGGCAAAGGTCAGCCATAAAAATAACAGAACCGCGTAAAAGACCGATTAACACCAACTCTTTGTCGCTGTTAGCATAGTGTGCATCAATTTTTGCGCCAAGCTCTTTCACTTTAGCTTGAATTTCTTCAGTGGAAATCAGTACGCTCATTTGAACAGACATGGGTAGATACCTAAAAAAGCAAATCAAAAAATAAAAAAGGTGTTGACTTGCAACACCTCTAAAGATGAACCAATTTTAATACATCTGGCTCGCAGATGCATCTTTTTTGCCGTTGAAAATGTAATCAGTTTTTCTTGGAAGTGCTGTCACGCTTGAGTAAGCACAGACAAGCGACGGCAATCAGTCCAATTTTCAACGCTGTTTTTCGTCTCGGTCGAGCCGTTTTATGCTTTGACATACGCACATTGTCCAAACACATAGGTGGCATGGATATTACGATCATCACCCATCAGCATCAGAGCAAATAAAGCATCTTCCAGATTTTTGGCACGTTGTTGACGTAGGGCTTGTAGCGCAGTGGCTTTTAAATCGAGCACCACAAAATCTGCTTCTTTGCCCAAATCAAAGTTTCCAAGTTTGTCCTCTAGGTCTAAGGCTTTTGCTCCACCTAAAGTGGCATGGTACAGCGCTTCAAATGCGGACAGTTTATCGCCTTGAAGTTGCTGAACTTTGTAGGCCTCATTGATGGTTTGCAGTTGGTTAAATGAAGTGCCTGCACCAATGTCTGTACCTAAGCCGACTTTCACCTGTTTTTCCCATGTTGTCTTTAATGGAAATAACCCACTGCCTAAGAACAAGTTCGAGGTGGGACAAAACGCAATGGCAGAGTTGGTCTGATGCATACAGTCCCATTCGGCATCTTCTAAATGCACGCAGTGCGCAAACACGGAACGTGATCCGGTCAGACCATAATGATGATAAACGTCTAAATAGCCGTTTTGCTCAGGGAATAATGATTTGACCCACGCGATTTCATTTTTATTTTCACTTAAATGCGTATGTACATAGACATCAGGATACTCGGCTTTTAGCTCCCCTGCCCGTGCCAATTGTTCAGGCGTTGAGGTTGGGGCAAAGCGAGGCGTGATGGCATACAGGTTACGGCCCTTGCCATGCCACTTCTCAATCAGTGCTTTGGAGTCGTTATAGCCACTCTCTGCAGTGTCACATAATGCTTCAGGTGCATGTCGATCCATCATCACTTTACCGGCAATTAAGCGCATCTGATGCTGTTCTGCAGCTTTAAATAAAGCATCGACCGATTGTGGATGAACGGTACAAAAAACAAGAGCTGTTGTGGTTCCGTTTTTGAGTAACTCGTTTACAAAGAACTGTGCAATTTGCTCTGCATAAGCCGGATCTTCAAATTGGATTTCGGTTGGGAAGGTATAAGTATCAAGCCATTCCAGCAGTTGTTCACCATAAGCCCCCATCATTTCCGTTTGTGGATAATGAATATGGGTATCGATGAAACCCGGAACAATCAATTGATCGGAATAATGCTGTACGTCAACCTGATCTGGGAGATGATGTTGTCCCTCAGACCATGGACCGAACCATTGAATTTTTCCGGCTTGCGTAATCAGCAAACCATCTTCGAAATAGCGCACTTGGTCGTGAATTTCACGTGCTTGGGCAACTGTATTCTGAATATCTAGAAAGCGACCACGGATCGCGGTAGATGCGATAACAGAAGACATGACATACCTGCAGTTTAGAATTTTTTCGGTTGATTGTAGCCCAATTTGGTTCAAAATACCGTTAGAGTAATTGTGAAAATGTGTTCTAAAAAATAGAACAACTGTTTATGAGTGATTCTGTTTTTTTGTTCATTGTATTTGATTTGAATAATACAAAAGCATTGAGCTGTATACATTACATCGATGAATGAATAAAGACCATGAGTCGCAACGCTTGCTATATTGATCTCAAGAGCGCCCTTTAAAAAACGATAATGAACCCTTTAGTGAACATGAGCTATTCAGACCAATTAAAGCATAACCTGCTTCAGCATCAAGGCATCATGCACATTTTACATGCCCTGTATGCCATAGATACACAGGCTTATTTGGCCGCAGGCGTGGTTCGTAATTTGATTTGGTCACAGCGACATCAACAACTCTATGTACTGGAAGGCACAGAAGTGGATGTGATTTATTATGCTGAAAATGATGATGGAACACAGGGTCACAAGATCCAACAACAGATGCAGTTGAATTTTCCTCACATTCATTGGGATGTTACCAACCAAGCGACAGTACACCAGTGGTATCGCTTGGAAAATGGTGAGCCGATACAGGCGCTCAAGTCGATTGAGCATGCCCTATCGTTGTGGCCAGAAACTGCTACTGCCATCGCTGTTAAATTGGATGATCAACAGCAAATACAGCTGATTGCTCCTTTGGGCTTAGATGATTTATTTGAATTAAATGTCCGCTGGAACCCACGTTTAGTCAGTCAGGCGACTTTTTTGCAGCGTGTGCAGCAAAAACAATTTTTACACCGCTGGCCGAAACTCAAACTCTTGATGACGCCTGAAGCTTAGCTCATGACTTTGCTACAGAATAAAAAAAGCCTTCTCGAAAGAAGGCTTTTAATCATCTAAGTGTTTTAAAGCATGGTTTCATGGTACTTCTTGCTGTGTCGGATCGATAACCACGCGGTGATGGTTAAGGTCACCACAATAAAGCCGAGTGAAATCCAAATTGGCATGTGGAACACATCGAGCAACAGCATCTTAGCGCCAATAAATACCAGGATAATGCCCAGACCATATGGTAAGTAATGCATTTTTGATGCAGCACCGGATAAGAGGAAGAACATAGCACGTAGACCTAAAATCGCCATTAAGTTTGCAGTCAGTACAATGAATGGGTCAGAGGTAACTGCAAAGATTGCTGGGATTGAGTCCACCGCAAAAATGACGTCCGATGCTTCAACCAAGATCAACACTAAAAAGAGCGGCGTTGCCCACAAGACACCATTTTGACGAACGAAGAATTTATCTTCATGCATTTGAGGAGTAATACGCATGTGTTTACGTAGCCACTTCAAAATCGCCATATCTTCGATATCTTTATCTTCTTCGTCTTGGCCTTTAAGGAATTTAAAGCCGGTATACACTAGGAATGCACCGAAGAAGTACAGTACCCAAGAGAATTCTTGAACGAACCATGCCCCAATAAAAATAAAGATGGTACGCAGTACAATTGCGCCGAGGACACCGTAGAGCAACAGTTTACGCTGCAAAGCAGGTGGAATGGCAAAAGCAGCAAAAATCATGAGCCAGACAAAAACGTTATCAATTGCGAGTGATTTTTCGAGCAGATAACCAGCGAAATATTCCATGACTTTGGTGTTTGCAACAGCAACACCAGCGGTTTGCTGTAAGTAGAGCCACAGTGCACCACCGAATAAGGTAGCCAGAGAGACCCATGCAATACTCCAATAGGCAGCGGTTTTGACTTTGATTTCTTGGCCTTTGTTATTTTTAAAGCCTAAAAAGTCGATGAGTAGCATGATGGTGACTAAACCGAAAAATGCCAGATATAGCCATAATGAGCCAATCGTTTCCATGTGTATTCTCCACATCTAACAACCAGCCATAAAAAAACCTCGACCAGTTGCCAGACGAAATAAAACGCCTGAGACAACATGATCAAGGTCTTGCCTACATCGTACTGTAATGATTTTCAGCAGCGATGCTCAGATACCGACTTTTTGCAAAGTGTAATGACGATATTCTGACACGTAAAACAAGGTTTACGTTTGGAGGAGGCTACTCCCCTTGTTCAAATTTTGTTTTGGACACTGTCCAAATATGCGGCAAAGCATGACAGTTTTTAGTTCAAAGTGCAATCAGCAATTTGCGAATTCATTTAATGTGCCATGGGAGGATTAAAATCACCACGTTGTACCAACGCTAAGGCTAAAAGTGTGCCGATCACCGCGATGATTCCTCCGATCACGCCAATATAGCTCAAACCGAAATGTACGCTGACCATGCCGCCCAAGAGTGCGCCACCGCCAATGCCGACATTATAAAGTCCTGAATAGATAGCCATGGCGACATCTGTGGCATCGGATGCGAGATGCAGCGTCTTTGACTGTAATGCGAGACTAAATCCAATGATACTCATGCCCCACAATAAGCACACCGCACTCACACCTGCAAAACTCAAAGAAACAGGAAGCAACAGCAGCATGGATAAAGCCAGTGTGGCTGTACTCAAAGGAATTGCAACTTTAGGATATTTCCCACCAAATTTCCCAAAGAGATAAGATCCCAGAAAGCCTGCAGCACCAAAGATTAATAACAACGTGGTAGTTTGCATGGAACTGAATGCAGCAATGTTGAGTGAGAACGGTTCGATATAGCTATATGCGGTAAATTGCGCGCTAATTACGATAATGGTTAATGCAAAGACCATTATTAAGCTTGGACGGCGAATAAACTGTTTTAGGCTGCTCAGCGAACCTGAGTTCAAACTCGGCAGTATTGGCAGCGTTTTGGCTAAAATCAGGCAAACGATACTGGCGCCAATGCCAATCAGAGCAAAGGTATTTCGCCAACCATAGACTTCTCCAACCATACGCCCAAACGGAATACCGAGAACCATCGCCAAAGCCGTGCCTGTGGCCAAAAGCCCCAAGGCTTGAAATTCTTTGCCTTTCGGTGCAACACGAACCGCCAGCGATGCAGTAATTGACCAAAAAAGTGCATGTGAGAAGGCAATGCCGATTCGACTGAGCAATAAGGTATTAAAGCTCCATGCGAAATACGACAGAACATGGCTGATAATAAACACTATAAATAAACAAATCAGGAGCGAGCGACGTTCAATATTTTTGGTCAATAACATGATCGGCAAAGAAATCGGCGCAACCACCCATGCATACAGCGTAATCATGATACCGACATCGGTTGCGGCTAAGCTAAAGGTTTTGCCAATATCGCTGAGCAACGCGACAGGTACAAATTCAGTGGTATTAAAAATAAATGCTGCGAAAGCCAAAGCAATCACAGCCGTCCAAGAGCCAGAAGAAGCCGTTTCGGAGGGAGAGGCAGACATGAGTGTCTTCAAATAAATAAAGTGGCTTATTTTACTATGCTCTATACACGAGCAGGAACAGATTTAAGCCCCGTGCATGCGGTTTAAATTAATACAAAAACAACAGAGTTGACCTGCATTACATGCCAATTTATAAAAAAATGGAGGAAATTTAAGATGTTTGTACAACAAGATGATGATCAAAAAAAAGGAGCTTTCTTTGTTGAGCAAGATGGGGAGCGTTTGGCAGAGATGACTTACTCATGGGCAGGCGATGATAAATTTATTATTGATCATACCGATGTCAGTGACAGCTTGCGAGGACAAGGTGTTGGACGACATCTCCTCGATGCAGCAGTGAATTTTGCTCGGGAAAAGAACGTGAAAATTATTCCACTCTGCCCTTTTGCAAAATCTGTATTTGATAAAGATGAATCGATTCGTGATGTTCTACGCTAAATTGTATAGCGTGATGTAGATTAATCATTTGGATAAATAAAAATAGCCTGATCGTATTGCAATCAGGCTGTTTTTATTTGAAATCTAGCTATGAAATTGAATTAAGATCGTGATTTATACAGCGATACAACCAAGCATGCTGCAGCAATCAGTAATACAAAGATAGCGACAAGATAAAGGTCCATAATAAAAATATCCGGCAAGTGTGATTTAATTGTTTTTTAATTAATGTGAAAGGTGTACGGATTTATTATCACCTACAGTTGAATATAGGTTGTTTAAGTTCTGTACCAATCACTTTCTCGTTTGTTACACGGTGTATTTTTTCATAAAAAGGAAGAAAAAACAGTGACTATGCAACATCAAGATAATGGTCAAAAAGGTGAATTTTTTCAGTTAAATGCTGAGGGTGTACGCCTTGCAGAAATGAGTTATCTATGGCGTGATGAACATACCATTGTGGCAAATCACACGTGGGTAGATGATTCATTGCGTGGGCAAGGGGTTGCTCGTGTACTATTGGATCATTTGGTGGAATTCGCTCGTGAGAAACACTTAATAATTATTCCAACCTGTTCTTATGTAGAGGTGATGTTTCGCCGAGACAAGACATTAGCCGATGTTCAAGCCTAAAAAAGCCCGCGATGCGGGCGTTTTATCAGTATGAAAATTTAAAAACTGCTTTGTGCTCAATTGAGCTTGAGTTTCAACACCGTTGATGGTGTTTTGACGATATGTGGCCACAATTGTAACAAAATCGAGCAGATCAATATTCCTAAAACCAAGCTTAAACACATGATATTTAATAAAGCAAAATCATTCAGCACGAAATAAATACTGCCAATGGTCATCATCATTAGTAAATAAATAAGATAGTGAGGAATCACGGTGCGCAGTGTTATTCCTAAAATAAATGAGCAAATAACGACATTAAAAAAATCTGAAACGCCAAAATTATTCAGTATGATCAAGGCAGCAAAATATACACAAGTGATCGATAAAAAAATGAGTAAATTTTTAAGCATGGTCGGCCTCTTTATTCATCTTCAAATGGAAATAATTTCATTGTTTTAATATGTATAAGTTTAAAAAAATGAAGGTGATATCGGTATACGTGATCTTGGTTTTGTGTTGTAAGTTAAAAAGCACATTTGATTAAAAAATATACAAATATTTTACTCATTCTGTAGCGATTTCTACGTTAAAATCGTGCAAATACTTTAAGAATAAACACAATGATACAACTCTGTTATGCCAGTACACGTGTAGAACAACAATTTGATTTAATACAAGATTTAAGTGATATTTTGGTGAGAGCCCGCAGCTTTAATACTGAAAAAAATATTTTTGGCGTGCTGTACTATGCCGAAGGCCGGTTCTTCCAATGCCTGCAAGGTGAGCAAGCGGCACTCGAACAGCTTTTTCAGCATATTATGCAAGATACGCGGCATCGGGATATTGTGCGTTATCCTGATCAAACTATTGATCAAATCGATTTTTCAAAATGGTCGATGAAATATGTCAACCGACATAGTGAAATTGCTAGTTTGTTTCAGCGCTTTGGATATTCAAGCTTTCAACCCGACGTGCTCAATCTAGAACAAATTCAGGCGTTTTTAACGACATTGTTAAGATTAGAGAATGTTGAACAGCCGGTTAAGCTGGATTTAGGCTATAAAAACCGAGGCTATCAGCATTATTTTTAAGCTGAGTGTGAATAAAAAAAAGCCCGCGCAGCGGGCTTTTTTTTATTTTATCTAGTGGGTTTAGGCTTTTAATGCACTGATCAACTTCTGATGTAAACCACCAAAACCGCCATTCGACATAATCACCACAGCATCGCCCTCGCCTGCCTCGCTTACGATAGTTTGAATGATGTCATCCAGTGAACGAGCCACCACAGCTTTATTCGTAGCAGCTTCAATCACAGGCTGTAGATCCCAATCCAAACCTTCAGGTTGATACCAAATCACTTCATCCGCTAAGCGTGCAGAATGTGCAAGGCCATCTTTATGGCTACCCATGCGCATGGTGTTAGAACGTGGTTCGATTACCGCCCAAAGCTTACGTTGACCCAGACGCTTACGCGCACCTTCTAACGTGGTATCAATCGCCGTTGGGTGATGTGCAAAGTCGTCATACACTTCAATGCCACGGATTGTGCCCAAAAGCTCCATACGACGTTTTACACCACCAAAGTTTGAAAGCGCTTCACACGCCGTTTCAATCGAAACACCGACATGTTCAGCTGCAGCAATGGTTGCCAAAGCATTGGCTACACTGTGTTGCCCAGTCATATTCCATTTGACTTCGCCTTTCACGACACCATGTTGCAGTACTTTGAAATGTGAACCATCAGCAGACAATTGCTCTGCATACAGTTCAGACTTTTCATTGGCATCTAAAGATGTACGCACTACAGGTGTCCAGCAGCCCATTTCCAAGACTTCATCAATATTTGTCTCTGTGATGGGCGCAATGATACGGCCTTCACTTGGAATAGTACGCACTAGATGATGGAATTGTTTTTGAATCGCCGCCAAGTTGTCGAAGATATCGGCATGGTCAAATTCAAGGTTATTTAAAATCGCCGTTTTTGGATGATAATGCACGAACTTCGAACGTTTGTCGAAGAATGCAGAATCGTATTCATCGGCTTCTACACAGAAGTATTTTCCACCGCCTAAACGTGCACTCTCAGTGAAACCCAATGGCACACCGCCAATCAAAAAGCCTGGTTCTAAACCTGCTTGATCGAGGACCCAAGCGAGCATGGTCGTTGTTGTCGTTTTACCATGGGTGCCTGCAACACCTAAGACATGTTTGCCTTGTAGCACGTGGTCTGCAAGGAACTGTGGGCCAGAAATATAAGGCAGGCCTTCGTTCAGCATGTATTCCACTGCATCAATGCCACGTTTCATTGCATTGCCGACAATCACGAGATCTGGGTGTGGTTGAAGGTGGCTACGGTCATAGCCTTGCATTAAGGTAATGCCTGCATTTTCCAATTGGGTAGACATTGGTGGGTAAACGTTTTGGTCTGAACCCGTGACCTTATGTCCTAAATCGCGCGCCAAGAGCGCCAATGAACCCATAAAGGTGCCACAAATACCCAAGATATGCAGATGCATTCGTTCTAACTCCACTGCTTTTACCGACACATCACTTTGTTATTGTGGTGTTGTCATTATAGATTTGGTTGAAAAGGTTAATTTCATTTGAGAGCAACCATAGCAAGGGTCTTAGCGAAAAGATAGATTTTTTTGTATGAGATCGTACAAAAAGATTGAGCTCGTAACTGATCAAATGTGTGTGATTTTCTTGAGGATAAAAACACGGAAAATAGGCGCGAAATTGTGATGAAAAACGTACAATAAGCGCAATTTTTTGCGATCTTGATTGCTTATGTCACTTGCCCTGTTTTTATTGATTATTTCCAACTGTTTTATGACTTTGGCCTGGTATGGGCATTTGAAGTTTTTACATGATGCGCCGCTTTGGCAAGCGATTTTATTTGGATGGGCGATCGCGTTACTCGAATACAGTTTTATGATTCCAGCAACGCGACTGTTGGCCAAACATGGGTGGTCATTGGGTCAAATGAAAATCACACAAGAAGTCGTGACGCTATTGGTCTTCATTCCATTTATGATTTTCCTTTTTAAACAGCCCTTTAAATTGGACTATTTGTGGGCAGGTTTATGCCTTTTTGGGTGTGTCTATTTCGTGTTTCGCAGTGCTTAACTGATCCGATGCCGCATGGGTCCGATCATTTAAGTGAGGCGTGTTTGCAGGCATTTTTGAGGACTTTACTAAACTCACGGTCTCTTGGAGTGGGATCTTCATAGTCAAAGGCATAATCACTCTCACTGGTCAGTACAGTCATTTGACCGTCTGCTTCAAAGTTCATGAGTGCAAAAACATAGCTACACGATATTCTGAAATTGAATACATTTTATCACGGCCATCATCTGCTTTGTAATAGCCTGTCATCTTGACCGACTCACGTTCATCAATGATCGATTTGCCAGTGACTAAAAATTTTTCGTGGATGTAGCCATTACTCTTAATCTGGCTGTTATAGCCTTTTTGTTTCTGTAAGAGGTTAAATTCTATTTCAAATTGGCTGGTATTGAGTTGAACCAGTTGGGCAAAACTCTGAGAGCTTAAGGCTAAAGTGAGCAGGATGAAGATCTGTTTCATCTTTAAAGTGTCTTATAAATATTGATTTAATAAAAGTTTTTATAAAATTGAAAAAAATAAAAATAATTTTATAAAAATATTATGGAGTTTTCTCTTTAAAGACAACCGTTAAATTTTATCAAATGGAGCGTAAAACTCTGTCCTTCAGGTCAGAGATATAAGCGACACGACATGAAGTGTCGTTTGATTTAACTAAGGACTATTTTCCTTGAGTTTTGATTGTTAATATAAGTACATGAAAACCCTTAAATTACGTATAAAAGACAAACATTGCAAGGTGTTAGACCAACTAGCATCAGAAGTGAACTTCGTCTGGAATTATGTCAATGATTTAGGGTTTAGGCATTTGAAGCGGAAAGGTGAATTTCTCTCTGCTTTTGATATTGCCAAATATACGAAAGGCACATCCAAAGAATGTAATTTACATAGTCAAACCATTCAAGCTGTAACTGAAGAATTAGTCACCCGAAGAAAGCAATTTAAAAAGGCAAAGCTGAAATGGCGTGTCAGCAATAAAAAATCAGCAAGGCGCTCTTTGGGATGGATTCCCTTTAAAAAGGTGGCTATCAAATATGCCAATGGATATGTCCAGTATGGAAAACACCAATTTAAGCTTTGGGATAGCTACGGATTAAGCAAATACACGTTAAAAACAGGTTCATTTGTAGAGGATAGCCGTGGGCGTTGGTATGTATGTCTTGTTGTTGAATCGCCTAAGCAAGATAAATCGACAGCAACCAAAGCGATTGGTATTGATCTAGGCTTAAAAGATATTGCCACCTGTTCTGATGGCACAGTAATTTCAAATCCAAAATTCTATCGAAAATATGAGCAGAAATTAGGTATTGCTCAGAGAGCCAGGAATAAGAAGCGTGTTCGTGCATTACACGCCAAGATTGCAAATAGTCGAAAAGATCATTTGCATAAAGCAAGCACCAAGCTTGTGAATGAAAATGCATTGATTATTGTAGGTGACTTGAGTGCTAAAAAATTAGTAAAAACCAAAATGGCAAAATCTGTTTTGGATACAGGATTTTCTGCACTAAAAACAATGCTCAAGTATAAATGCGAGAACGCAGGCGTATTGTTTGAAGAAGTCCAAGAAGCCTATACCACCCAAATCTGTTCGTGCTGCGGTGAGATCACCTCAAGTAGTCCAAAAGGTAAGACAGATCTTGGAATAAGAGAATGGGAGTGCATGAGCTGTGGTACAGCTCATGATCGAGATATAAACTCAGCTCTAAACATTCTTGCGCTTGGGCATAAGCGTCTAGCTGTAGGAATCACCCTCTTTTAAGGGGGTGAGGATGTCAATGAGATGAATTTTCAGTCTATAATACGGGGCTCTTATTAAAGCTTGGCTCTAGTCGAGATTTACTCTCTCTTACTTTAATCTCTGGAAACATTGCAATGAATGCGGCCGCTTCACAAGACACTCCTCTCGTTGGAATTATTATGGGTTCTCAATCGGATTGGGCAACTCTAGAAAACACTGCCAATATGCTGAAACAGCTTGGCGTCCCATTTGAAGCGGAAGTTGTATCTGCACACCGAACTCCAGATCGATTATTCGAATATGCTGAAACCGCACGTGATCGTGGTATTCAAGTGATTATTGCCGGTGCTGGCGGTGCAGCGCATTTACCAGGTATGTGTGCAGCCAAGACTGACCTACCTGTACTTGGTGTACCGGTAAAATCATCAATTTTAAACGGCGTGGATTCATTGCTGTCTATCGTGCAAATGCCAGCAGGTATTGCAGTTGGTACTTTGGCGATTGGCCCAGCGGGTGCGACCAATGCAGCGATCATGGCGGCACAAATTTTAGGTTTAACGCGTCCTGAAATCGCAAAAAATGTTGCAGATTTCCGTGCTGCGCAAACCGATAAAGTGGCGAGTAAAAATATTCCGGGTCAAGCTTAATTAAGGGGCATTTCTCATGGATAAAACCATTGGTATTTTTGGTGGTGGCCAGCTTGGTCGCATGATGGCGCAAGCGGCATTGCCTTTAAACATTCAATGCACCTTCTTTGAAGCGAGTACTGAGTGCCCTTCTGCAGCACTGGGTCCAGTGATTTCGACTCAAGCTGAAAATGGTTTGCAAGATTTCATTCAGAGCGCAGATGTTTTCAGCTTAGAGTTTGAAAATACTCCGTTAGCAGATGTTGATGTGTTGACCAAGAATAAAGCATTGCACCCACCGCGCCAAGCTTTAGCGATTGCACAGCATCGTTTGTCTGAAAAAGCCTTGTTTGATGAGTTGGCTATTCCAGTTGCACCCTATAAGGCTGTGACGTCTTTAGAGAGTTTGGAAGCCGCTGTTGCTGAGCTGGGTTTACCCATCGTACTGAAAACATCGCGTGGCGGTTATGATGGTAAAGGCCAATTCGTGCTACGTAGCGCTGAGCAAATGGATCAAGCATGGGCTGAACTGGGCCCTGCTGGTGAATTGATTGCGGAAAGCTTTGTAACCTTCTCACGTGAAGTCTCAATTATTGCGGTGCGTGGTCAAGACGGTGATGTGAAAACATGGCCATTGGCGGAAAACCACCACCACAACGGCATTTTGTCGCATTCGATTGTGCCTGCGCCAAACAGCGCAGACTTACAACCAGTTGCGCAAGACTACATTACTCGCCTGCTCAATCATTTGAATTATGTCGGTGTTTTGACGCTAGAGCTGTTTGTGACAGATAAAGGCTTATATGCCAATGAAATGGCGCCACGTGTGCATAACTCGGGGCATTGGTCGATTGAAGGCGCAGTGTGTTCACAATTTGAAAACCACATTCGTGCTGTAGCAGGCCTACCTTTGGGTTCGACTGAAGTTGTTCGTCCAACGGTCATGGTAAACATCATTGGTCAACATCCGAAATCTGAAGATGTATTGGCACTGAATGGCGCGCATTTGCATCTGTATAACAAAACAGAGCGTGAAGGCCGCAAAATCGGTCACATCACTTTAATGCCGAATGATACTGCTGAATTAACAGCTTTATGTCGTGCTTTGGCGAAAATTTTGCCGAATCCACTGGCACTTAGCGAAGATATGACCATTTAAACCTGAGTTTGAATGATAAAAAAGCGGTCATGCACATGGCCGCTTTTTTTATCGCTGTAGTTCGGGCATCATTGCGCCTCTTTGCAAAATCACACCGCTTATCGGTGAAACGACAAGAAACTATTGATCATAAAGTGTTCGTTCGTTTATAAATATTCTGCGCGAATCTTCGTATGGTTTTTTCCGTATCAATGGCCTGCGATGTGTGTGAATCAAAATCAAAAATAACCAATGTGTTTTGAATTCAAATTGTGTTTTTAAATTTAAACCATGAATTTGAATTCAAAAAATCCGATACCGAAAACAATGAATTCAAAGTTTATGAATTTAAATTTCAAAAAATGAATTCATTTCGCTGTGTTTAAATTTAAAAAATTTGAATTTAAAAGTTGATCAGACTTATTGGATCTATAAAGAGAGTCTTTTAAGAACTATAATATTTTGATTATCAACAATAAAAAATGAATTGTCACGCCATTTTGAATTTGTGGATAACTTTTTCTACATGCAGTTTATTTTTAAATTTAAAAGTTTTGAATTTAAATTTAAACCGCTGTTTGGTTTGTAGTGAATTTAAAACTGGGTTGTGGATAACTGCTTTTGAATTCAAATTTAAAAAATGAATTTAAATAAGTAGAAATTATGAATTTAAATTTACGTTTTGAACCTTTAACTTTTGCTTTGAGCTGCTATTGTTAAAGCAACAATTTAAATTCAAAAAAAGATCAAGGGTATGAAGTATTACTTAGGATTTGTTTTCGGGACTGCTTTTTTGGCAATAACTCAGGCAAATGCCGAGTTGATTATTAATGGTCAGTCTGTCAATGCGTCGAGCATGCCTGCAACAAGCAGCATTTCACCACAAAATAACTTTCAAGGCTGTTTAGCCAATTTGCGCTCGCAAGCGATTAATGCTGGTGTGAATACGTCCACTTATGATCGTTATACACAAAATTTAACACCTGATTATTCTGTGATTGAAAAGCTCAACTATCAGCCTGAGTTTTCAACTCCGATTTGGGACTATTTGTCCGGTCTGGTGGATGAAGAGCGTGTACAATTGGGTCGGCAGAAATTGGCACAGCATCGTGATGTATTAAACCGTGTCGCAGCGGCTTATGGTGTACCTGCTGAAACCGTGGTTGCAGTTTGGGGTGTGGAGAGTAATTTTGGTGATATTGCGGGTAGCTATCCTTTATTACAGTCATTGGGCACTTTAAGTTGTGAAGGCCGCCGTCAAAGCTATTTCCGTGGTGAGTTTTTTGCTGCCATGCGGATTTTGCAGCGTGGTGATTTAAATGAATCACAATTGAAAGGTTCGTGGGCAGGTGCATTTGGTCATACCCAATTTATGCCGAGCACTTATGAAGAGCTGGCCGTGGATTTTGATGGTGATAGCCGCCGTGATTTGGTATCGAGCACCACAGATGCGTTGGCTTCAACTGCGAATTTCCTGAAAAAGCGTGGTTGGCAAACTGGTCAGCCGTGGGGCTTTGAAGTAAAAATTCCCGAAGGAATGTCGATCAGTGGTGAAAGTCGCCGTAATAAAAAGTCATTAGACAGCTGGATGAATCGTGGTTTGCAGCGTGCCGATGGTACGCCGTTAATTCAAGGTAACCTTTCTGGATCGAGCCAAGCAGGTTTAATGGCACCGGTTGGGGCAAGTGGGCCTGTGTTCTTAGTGTTTAAAAATTTCGATGCAATCTATAGCTACAATGCGGCAGAGAGTTATGCATTAGCGATTGCGCATTTATCCGATCGCTTGCAAGGCAAGGGTGGCTTTAGTACGACATGGCCAACCGATGATCCTGGGACTTCACGTGCGGAACGACGAGAGATTCAACAGTTTTTACTTAACCGTGGCTATGACATTGGTAAAGTTGATGGATTAATTGGAGATAAAACCCGTCAAGCTATTCGACAAGAGCAAAATCGACTGGGTTTAAGTCCAACAGGTCGAGCGGGACAGCAGATTTTACGGGCATTTCGTAATGAGCATGCCAAGGCAATGATGAATTAAGTTTGAGCTATGCTTTTTATATAGTAGTCAATATATATAAAAGCTTGTCTATATAAAAAAGGTCTGCAATTGCAGACCTTTTTTATATGTTTTTGACTCTTAAACCGCAGTGATTGTACCTAAGATACGATAGCCAGCAGCACCAGTCACACTTGGTAAATTTGCACTAAGCTGATTGACAAAGCGCATCGCCAACCAAGCAAAGGCTGTGGCTTCCACCCATGTTGGGCTTAAGCCTAAATCGGCGGTACTTTGTACCGTCCATTCATGTTTACGTAAACGCCAGCGCAGTTGCTCTAATAGGTGCGAATTGTATGCACCACCACCGCATACATAGACTTCACCAGTATCCATATCAGAACGGTAAATGGCTTTTTTAATGGCACGTGTGGTGAGTTTCATTAAGGTTGCTTGAATGTTTTCTGGTGTATCTTCGAGTTCGTCATATTCGAGATCTCCACGCCAATCGAGAATCTGTTCATCTAACCATTCTAGATTGAAGTCTTCACGACCTGTGCTTTTTGGCGGTTCTTTAGAGAAAAACTCATGTGCTTGTAAGCGGTCGAGCAGACTGCGAATAGGTTGACCATAAGTTGCCCAGTTCCCATTTTCATCATAGGGCTGACCAGTATAACGTTCGCACCAAGCATCCATTAAAATGTTAGCTGGACCTGTATCAAAGCCATAGACATCTTCAGGTTTACCCGCAGGTAACATGCTGACATTGGCAATGCCACCCAAGTTTAAAATCACACGGTGAATAGTGTCATGTTGGAAAAGCGCTTGATGAAACGCAGGAACTAAAGGTGCGCCTTGACCGCCTGCAGCCATATCACGGCGGCGGAAGTCTGAAATCACCGGGATTTTAGTGAGTTCGGTAATAATATTGGGGTCGCCAATTTGTAGGGTAAAACCATGTTCTGGGCGATGACGGATGGTTTGTCCATGTGAGCCAATCGCCTTGATTTGACTACGATCTAGCTGATTCTTCTCGATCAATTCATTGATGCCATGACCGATCATTTGAGCTAAAGCAACGTCTGCCTTACCCATGCGATCAATTTCGTTATCATCAGGCAAAGTAAGTGCCATCAGTTCATCACGAAGGTCTGGGTCAAAGGGAAGTGTGAGCGTTGCATGAATCTCTAAAGGATCAAAAGAAGCAGCAACAATATCGACACCATCCATGCTTGTGCCGGTCATTACCCCAATGTAGATCGCTGTCATGATGATTCTTAAGCCTGCAATGTGCTGAAAAAGTGTTAGTATATCGCACAAATTGTATAACTGATCTATTTGGATTTTGTGATGTCAAATTTCCTGCCGGCTGAAGAACAACTTGCCCTCATCCAACGAGGCACACATGAGATTATTTCTGAAGAAGATCTTCTTAAGAAATTAAAGCAGAATCGCCCATTAAAAATTAAAGCGGGTTTTGACCCGACTGCACCTGATTTACATTTAGGTCATACGGTTCTGATTAATAAATTAAAAGTTTTCCAAGATTTAGGTCATGAAGTTTACTTCCTGATTGGTGACTATACAGCCATGATCGGTGACCCAACGGGTAAGAGCGCTACGCGTCCGCCGTTGTCTCGTGAAAAAGTTTTAGAAAATGCTAAAACTTATCAAGAACAAGTATTTAAGATTCTTGATCCAGCGAAAACTAAAGTTGTGTTTAACTCAGAGTGGTTTGGTCAAAAAACTGCTGCTGACTTGATTCAGTTAGCTTCACAGCAAACTGTGGCACGTATGTTGGAACGTGATGACTTCACTAAACGTTATAACAGCCATCAACCGATTGCGATTCACGAATTTTTATATCCATTGGTACAAGGTTATGACTCAGTTGCACTAGAAGCGGATGTAGAGTTAGGTGGTACAGACCAAACCTTTAACTTGCTAATGGGTCGTACATTACAAAGCCGTTATGACCAAGAATCTCAAGTGTGCATTACTGTGCCAATTCTTGAAGGTTTAGACGGCGTAAATAAAATGTCTAAATCTTTGGGTAACTATATTGCTGTATTTGATGCACCGGGTGCGATGTACCAAAAAGTGCTTTCAATGCCAGATGATTTGATCGAACGTTACTTTGACTTGTTGAGCTTTAAATCGATTGAAGAAATTCAACAGTTACTTAAAGAAGTGGCTGAAGGTCGTAATCCACAAGAAGTGAAGAAAATTCTTGCACTTGAATTGGTTGAGCGTTTCCATGGCGCAGAAGCTGCGGCAAATGCGCACAAAGGTGCAGGCAACTTGATTACTGAAGGTGAACTTCCAGAAGGTACACCAGAAGTGACTATTTCTCGTGGCGCATTTGGTGGTGAGATTTTCATTACTTCTATTTTGCGTGAAGCGGGTTTGACTAAAAATGCAGCTCAAGCAAAAGATGCAATTGGTCGTGGTGCAGTGAAAGTGGATTGGGAAGTGGTTGATGCAGGTTATGCTGTGTCAGAAAACAAAACTTTGATTATCCAAGCGAGCAAAAAAGCGATCGCAAAAGTAACTTTTACCGACTAATAAATTCTTGAATTTTTAGTTAAGTTATTGAATTAAAAGCAGGCTTCGGCCTGCTTTTTTTTACCAATTAATATATTAATAATATAAATAAGCAAATTCAAAAAAAACCTTATAAAAACAACACTTAAATTTTTCCAAATGTGTTGCATTTCTTGAATTTTATGTATAAGATTTATTCATCTAGAGAGATATATGCCATCTAGAGGGTACATAACGATAACTCCACTTTTTATAAGTCTCTTCCCCAAGGGACTCTTTTTTTTAGTGAGTTAACAAATAACTATAATAACTACACGATGGATCGACTAAAGATTCAATTCTAAGGGAAAGATTTTGGGAGAGATCTTTCCCTTTTTTATTTGTAAAATTGAGTTATTCCTTTCAAAAATCACATTTATTTCTGTATTAAAGACTTTAATCGCTCCAGAAAAAAGCCCGATTCAATCGAGCTTTAAAATGTCTTTACTCAGATAAATGTTCATTGAGTTTTATTTTAGGGCTTAGGGCCAAATTGAATGAAGCTTAATTTAGGTAAGATCCGCTTAACTAATGTTCCCACTAAAAGTGCGGTAATAATGGTGCCTTCACGGACTCCGATGACTTGATGTAAGACCAGCCAACTGCTGATAACCGCAATACTGACCAAGAGGATGTCGCCATAGGTTTTACAGTTGCCAAAATCAAGGCGATAACGAACAGCAATGGCTTGATAGAGACCTTCTGCGGCCAAGAGGACTAGACTGGCTTTGACCACTAAGCTCACACCTAAAGCAGTAATCAGGCAACTTGCCAAGCAAGCTAGGAGTTGAAGTGGGTAACTTTCTATGCTCCAGCCTTGGGTGAGCCACATTAAACCGTCAATAAATGCACCAAACAAAATTCCCACGGGTAATTGCAGCCACTGTATCCACTGAAAGCGTGATTTTAAGATCAGCATTTGCAGCAGTATCATGACGATGTGCATCAATACTGTTAATGTGCCGACGGTGAGTGGAAAGATATAGCTAAAGCTGTAGGGCACCGAGGAAATAGGGGATGTCCCTAAATTTGAATGTATAGAGAGTACGACACCAAAAGCCAATAATCCTAATCCGCTTAATAGTAAGAATAAGCGTGGAAAAAACTGTGTTGGCATCCTGCACCTAAAAAATAAAAAGAGTGTACGTAAAACGCAGCCTGCACTCTATGCGTCTAAAGCCCAAAAATAGTGGCTTTTTATGACTGTGATCGTTAATAGTGATTATTCAAATAAAATAGGCTGTATTTTTATCAGCAAAAATGACTAAGCATGTAATTAAAATGATTTTTGCAAAAACAAGCCTTATGGAACAATGGTCAAAAATCAAAAAAGAGCAACAACATGGCGTATTACAATACCGATAATCATGATGAACAGATTGATCGAATCTTGAGGTATTTATTTGACTACCAAACTACACAGCATAAAAGAGCATTATTTTGTGAGGCGCAGCAACAATTACATGATTTGGATATCGCAGCACAGTACCAACTATTTGCATTGGTACGAGAACAACTCCCTCGGCGTGCCAAGCTGCTATTTTCTGCCGAGGATTTCAGTGGAAAGCAACAAGTCATCTTGGAAGTCATGCAACATTTAGCATATGAACGTTAAAAGAATGTTGGTAAATATAAAAATGCAAGCTAAAAAATGTCTATGAAGCTTGAATCGGTGTGATGACAGAAAAAAATGATGTGCTTTGAGGAAGAAAAGTAGACTAATGATTAATAAATAATCAAAGTCACTTTTATTAGACTTAAAAGCGCTGAAAAAGATTTGCTAGATATAAGAAATTTACTTAATTAAATATCGACTATTTGCTAAATATTTATAAAAAATGCTTAAAAAATAGGTAAAAGTGCAATTTTTTTAGCAAAAACGCTTATAAAAAATACATACGTGAAAAATATAGTGAATTGGGGGTTGCAATGATTCTGAAATGCTCTAGAATGCACCCCATACCGACGAGATAGACGGAAACGAACGAAACGCGAAGCGTTGAGTTGTTGAGTTTATCGAAGTCCAGCTTCTAGCATTGACGAGATGTTAGAAAGATCATTAAGAGATTATGAAGAACAACTTG
>NZ_VOYA01000020.1:0-50248 GCF_013420465.1 Acinetobacter sp. YH01005
GCCCAGACTTAAATCCTATAGAAAAAATGTGGTCACGAGTAAAAATGATTCGCAATAAATTTAGAGTTAAAGATATTGATAAATTGTTTAAAGATTACTGTAATGATTTATTTAGTATTTAGCTATATAAGGTTCTTTTTTGATCTGCCTAAGCAGTTTAAATTCCATCATAATCATAATTTCCTGTTGCCATTCATTCTTGATGAACGCGCGATATTGTTTTTGTTTTACAGAACACAGCCATCTCGTTGGATGCGTGCGGGCGTCATATTAGTGGGTGAAAATGATGAAATGCAATCAACTTTACGTATTTAAACGAAAATCACGAAAAGCGTAAAATAAAAAAACCCGGCCTAAACCGGGTTTCTGTTTTTACAACTGAACGTGGCTAATTTGTACCTTTTAATTGAGTTTCATCTTGTCAAAACTTAGGTGATCTCCTTCCGCTTGAACAACAATCGTATCGCCCGGTTGGAACGCGCCTGACAAGATTTTCTGTGCCAATGTATTTTCAACTTGTTGTTGGATGGCACGTTTTAGAGGACGTGCACCATATACAGGGTCAAAACCAGCATCGATAAGTAACTCAAAGGCACTATCTTCAACTGCCAAACTCATGTCTTTGTCAGCCAAACGTGAACGTAAACGATCCAACTGAATATCTGCAATGCCACGAATTTGCGCTTTTTGTAAAGAATGGAAAACCACCAGCTCATCAATACGGTTCACAAATTCAGGACGGAAATGTTCAGATACAGCAGCCATGACCACAGCACGAACTTCGTCTTTCGACGGGTTTTCACCTAATTCACGAACATCGGTTGAACCTAAGTTCGAGGTCATCACGATTACGGTGTTTTTGAAATCAATCACACGACCTTGTGAGTCAGTTAATCGACCATCATCTAACACTTGAAGCAAGATGTTAAAGACGTCTGGATGGGCTTTTTCAACCTCATCAAACAACACCACACTATAAGGTTTACGACGTACAGCCTCAGTTAATACACCGCCTTCTTCATAGCCCACATAGCCCGGAGGAGCACCCACTAAACGGCTCACCGAATGCTTTTCCATAAACTCTGACATGTCGATACGAATAATCGCATCATCACTGTCAAATAAGAAGTTACCTAGAGCTTTGGTTAACTCAGTTTTACCTACACCTGTTGGCCCAAGGAATAAGAATGAACCACTTGGGCGGTTTGGATCGGATAATCCTGCACGAGAACGACGCACCGCATTTGATACTGCTACGACCGCTTCATCTTGACCGACTACACGGTTATGTAAGAACTCTTCCATGTGTAAGAGTTTTTCACGTTCACCTTGTAGCATTTTTGCAACAGGAATACCTGTAGCCGCACTTACCACTTCAGCGATTTCATTTTCAGTGACTTTGGTACGAATCAGTTTCGGTTCTTCATTCACCTCGGCAACTTCTTCTTCATTCAAGCGTTTTTGCAACTCAGGAATAACACCATATTGCAAACGGCTAGCTTCTGCTAAATCACCTTCACGTTGTGCTTTTTCAAAGGCAGTACGTGCTTTATCTAGCTCGATTTGAGCCTGATTCGTGCCGTCAACCAGACGTTTTTCCGCAATCCAAACTTCTTCCAAATCACTATATTCTTTTTGAACTTCAGCAATTTGTTTCTCTAGGTGCTCAACTTCAGCTTTTGAGACTGAATCTGCATCTTTTTTCACCGCTTCAAGTTGCATTTTTAACTGAATTAAACGGCGGTCTAAACGGTCAAGTGGCTCAGGTTTTGAGTCAATTTCCATTTTGATACGTGATGCAGCTTCATCAATCAAATCAATGGCTTTGTCTGGCAACTGACGGTCTGTGATGTAACGATGCGACATTTTTGCCGCAGCAATAATCGCAGAGTCTAAAATTTGCACACCATGATGGGTTGCATATTTGTCTTTTAGACCACGTAAAATCGCAATGGTGTCTTCCACACTCGGTTCATCAACGATCACTTTTTGGAAACGACGCTCTAATGCCGCATCCTTTTCAATATATTGGCGGTACTCATCTAAGGTGGTTGCACCTACACAGCGTAGCTCACCACGCGCTAATGCAGGTTTAAGCATGTTACCAGCATCCATTGCACCATCGCCTTTACCTGCGCCAACAAGCGTATGTAATTCGTCAATGAAAAGAATAATCTCGCCATCATATTTGGCTAAATCTTTTAGAACTGCTTTAAGACGTTCTTCAAATTCACCGCGGTATTTTGCACCTGCAAGCAATGAACCAAGGTCGAGTGAAAGTACACGTTTACCTTTCAGACTTTCAGGAACTTCGCCATTGACGATACGCTGTGCTAAGCCCTCAACGATTGCTGTTTTACCCACACCCGGCTCACCAATCAATACCGGGTTGTTTTTGCTACGACGTGATAAAACCTGAATGGTACGGCGAATCTCTTCGTCACGACCAATAACTGGATCTAACTTGCCTTCTAATGCACGTGCATTGAGGTCTAAGGTATATTTGTTGAGTGAATCACGTTGATCTTCGTGGTTATTACTCATGACTTGTTCACCGCCTCGTATTTGTTCAATTGCATTGCGTAATTTATCTGTCGTTACGCCTACACTATTTAATAAGGTTTTGGTTTTACCCGTTTCAGCTAAACCGAGAATCACCCAATCTGTAGAAAGAAACTCATCTCCAGCTTTTTGCGCAAAACTATCGGCTAAATTTAGCGCTTTGACTGCTTCAGGATTTAGGTTGATGTCCCCTGTAGGCGTCGCAATGGTGGCGGTATCCTGTAGGGCTTGCTGTAGTTTGGTTTTTAACTCAGGAAGATTAGCACCTGCCTGTTGTAACAAGTTTTGGTTCGACGGCTCTTCAAGCAATGTCGAAAGAATATGGATTCCTTCAATGGCTGTATGGTCTTTCCCCATTGCTAAAGATTGGGCATCGGATAATGCTTGCTGCAAACGGTTTGTGAATTTTTCGAATCGCATTCTTGTTATTCCTCACAACAAATTCTGTACTTGAAGCATATATGGGAGTCATATTTAAAATTTCAAATACATTTTTTAAATATTTTTCAATGAGTTAATTTTAGGATAAAGATAAATCTTAATTATAATATTGGTATAAATAGAATACTTTTCAAGTCATTTATTGAAGAATTTAGTACTTTATTATGTTATTTAAATACACATGTATTTATAGGCAATTTTCTTGTCAACTTAACCGACTTTCTGACAATAAAATTCAATGATTTTCCACTAGCTTAAATCACGTAAATGTCAAAAAAGCCCACATTTACATGCAGGCTTTTACATAATCCACTGAAAAGTTCAGCTTAAGGTGCAGGATTTGGCTGCTGGCGATGAATATCTTCAATCCCTTTTAGAATGTCTTCTGACAAATTCACCTCAAACGCATCAATATTTTCTTTCAACTGATCTAGATTTGTCGCACCAATGATTGTACTGGTGACAAAAAATTGCTGCTTAATAAATGCAAGTGCTAACTGTGTCAACGTTAAACCATGCTGTTCAGCCAATTGTGCATATTGTTCTATCGCCCATTCACTTTCTGCATTTGAATAGCGGCTAAAACGTGAAAATAGTGTCACTCGAGCATTGGCAGGACGCGCACCATGACGGAATTTACCTGTTAGATAACCAAATGCTAAAGGTGAATATGCCAATAAGCCCACGCCTTCGTAGTGTGCAATTTCGGATAAACCTATTTCATAAGTACGGTTCAACAAACTATACGGATTTTGCACACTGACAATTTTTTCTAAACCATGCTTTTCTGCAAGTTGTAGGAATTTTAACGTTCCCCATGGCGTTTCATTAGATAGTCCAATTGAGCGAATTCGACCTTTTTTAACCTCATGACTTAAAGCAACTAATGTTTCTTCTAAATTGGTAATAGTTTGCGTACTGTTTGCTTCGGCATTGCCATAACCCAATTTACCGAAAAAGTTGGTTGGACGTTGCGGCCAATGCAACTGGTATAAGTCAAGATAATCTGTTTGTAAGCGCTGAAGAGAATGATCCAGTGCAGACTCAATTTCCGAAGCAATAAATTTAGTTTGCCCGTCACGAATATGACTACCGCCTTGTGACGGCCCTGCAATTTTTGAAGCTAAGATTAATTTATCACGTCCACCGCGAGCTGCAATCCAATTACCAATAATAGTTTCAGTTGAACCTTGGGTTTCAGGTTTCGGTGGGACAGGATACATTTCTGCAGTATCCCAAAAGTTAAGACCACGCTCTAAAGCATAATCCAGTTGCTCGAAAGCTTCTGCTTGGGTGTTTTGTTCACCAAACGTCATAGTGCCTAAACAAATTTCTGGAACTAAAATGCCAGTATGGGCCAATGGTTTAAATTGCATGCCGCAAATTCCCTCTTTATTTTAAATATCAATATATAAGTTACGAAGTAGCTTACCTAAGATATCGGCTTTGTTTAAATCATAATTTTCTGTTTATTTGTCAAAAAATGTGCGAAAGGTTTCTTCCGCTATAATAGTGAGAAATGAATAGACATAAAAAAAGCAAACCCCTGAGTTTGCTTTTTTAGATTCGGAAGAATGATTATTCTTCGTCGTCGAAATCATCTGAAGCCAATTGGCTTTTCTCTTCAAGCGATGCATCAAAAATTAGAATCGCTTTACCATCAGTTTCGATCATACCTTGTTCTTCAAGTGTTTTTAGAACACGACCAACCATTTCACGGGAACAACCCACAATACGACCAATCTCTTGACGAGTAATACGAATCTGACGACCATTCGGCAAAATCATTGCTTCTGGTTGTGAAGATAAATCAATTAAGCAACGTGCAATACGACCTGACACGTCAATAAACGCAAGGTCAGTGACTTTCCGTGTCGTATTTTTAAGACGACGTACAAGCTGTGCAAATACCGCATAACTTAAGTCTGGGTATTGTTTGCTTAATTCATGAAAGTTTTCATAGGTAATCTCAGCAATTTCACATACATCACGCGTACGCACTTCTGCAGTACGCTGTGCATTTGCTTCGAATAGACCCATTTCCCCAAAAAAGTCACCCGCATTTAAGTACGCAACCACAATTTCACGCTCATCATCTTCGCGTAAAATGATAGATACTGAACCCTTAAGAATTAAATACAAAGATTTAGATTCTGAGCCCGCATCAACGATTGTTGTACGTTTTGGGTAACGATTGATATATGCACGTTTTAATAATGCCTTCACCGACTCAGGTAACTGCCCCGGAGATAGCGCATCTGTGCTAAGTTGTGAAAAGTTTGAAGTCATGCTAACAGTTTCCGAATATGGATAATTTATAGATCGCACAAGACCTAAAGTGAACTTGTCACACGTAAGAGTTGAAATTCCTTATCAACTCAATTTATGTTAGTGTACAGGTACTGCGTAAATTTATAGCTTTTTTTAGGGACTTGCAATGCAAACTAGTGTTCATTGGCTAGAGAATGTTGCTTTTGAAGCAAAAACTCAAAGTGGTCACACTGTTATGATGGATGGATCACAAGAATATGGCGGTGAAAACCGTGGTCCGCGCCCAATGGAACTGATTTTAACAGGACTTGGTGGTTGTGCATCTTTCGATATTGTGACGATTTTAAAGAAAGCACGCCAAGACATTACCGATGTTCGTTGTGAATTAAATGCAGAACGTGCCGACACTATTCCTGCTGTATTCACTAAAATTCATTTGCACTTTGTAGTCACTGGTCATGGCGTGAAGGAAAAGCAAGTTGCAAAAGCGGTTGAACTTTCTGCTGAAAAATACTGTTCTGCTAGTAAAATGCTGATGGATGGTGGTGTAGAAATTACCCATGACTTCGAAATTTTAGAAACTGAAGATGCATAATTTATTTGTTCAATTAAGAGCCGCATAGAATGCGGCTTTTTTGTTTCAAATAATCCGCTATAGCATACATTGTATAAAGCACTGCTATATAGTCATAAACGCAGAAATATTAGCCAAAGAAGTTTGGCTTAATCACTTAAACAATCAATATCCAAATTGATGTATTTGCACATAGATGCATTTACACCCAATTCCATCTCATGATGATTTTACGACTCAATCCATATGAATCTATTCAAGCCAAATACGATTGAAAACGATTGCGAAGAACACCTTACATATAAGTAGATTTGATTTAACTATAGTCTTAATAACACTTTAATTAGGGTGTGTTGACACTTTTAGCTTAAAAAAATAGCGAAGTAGTAAAATCAAATCGCCAAACCCAATTTTACTATTCGCTATGCCTCGTACCATGCTGACAGATCAACACTGGCAAAAGTTGAAAGTTATTCTGCGTAATTTATCCATTCACCACAACTCAAATTTACGCAATTTTATTGAAGCTATTCTCTATAGAATTAGAACAGGCTGTCCGTGGCGAGATATTCCTTCTTGTTTTGGTCATTCAAACTCTATTTTCAAACGTTTTAATCGTTGGTCAAGCAGCGGTAAGTTACTTAGATTATTCAAATTACTAGCCTCATGCCCCGATATGGAGTGGATTTTTATTGATGGCTCTCATGTACGTGCTCATCAACATTCTGCCGGCATATCGAATCAATCTATTTCTAAAAGTGTAGGAGGAAACTCCTCAAAAATACATTTGATTGTTGATGCACATGGCAATCCTATTGATTTCATGATTACCGATGGAACCACACATGATGTTAAAGTTGCACCTGATTTAATATCAACATTAGATTTAAAAGAGACAAAAGTGGTATGCGCAGATAAAGGCTATGATTCAGAACCACTGCGTGAACAGATCAGGAAAACAAGGACTAAAGCGAATATACCAAGGAAAACGAATAGCCAATCGAACAATGACCATATGGACTGGTATTTATATAAAATCAGGCATTTAGTTGAAAATATGTTTTGCAGATTAAAGGAATTTAGAGGAATAGCTACTCGATATGACAAGCTCAAAAGGAATTATCAAAGTTCTGTTGCTTTAGCCTGTATATTTTTATGGCTACCTTTATAGGGTTAATTATGAACAGTAAATGTCAACAGACCCTAATAATTTCAGATAAAAAAAAGCAGAATCATTTTGATTCTGCTTTTTGAATTTGGTAGGTATATCCAGACTCGAACTGGAGACCTCTACGATGTCAACGTAGCGCTCTAACCAACTGAGCTATACACCTGAAGTCCAAGCATCATATTCATTTTTATTTTTTATGACAAGCCCTTTTCTGAGTTTTTTAAACTTTGCGTACAAGTTTTAAGCAAAGTCTTAAAACATTGAATATCTTGAGAACTTAGCGGAGTACCTACGTAAATTTCCTGCTCAAATAACTTGATGGATTGTTCAAATGAACGCCTTTCATGTTCAGGTATATTTTCAGCCAAACGTTGTAACCAATGCCTAAAACTTTCTGAAGCCACTTTTTGCTGGCTCAAAGGTAAATTCTTTGCAAACTTGGCTATTTCTCTTTCAAGAGGGCTTAGACTTTTTCTTTTATGCCACATACTCCATATAAAATATAATGCAACAACGCCACTAATACCCAATATAAGAATTAAACCACCTGCATAAGCAGAATTTACCCCAAGCTTTTTAAACCATTGTTGCTGTGATTCTGCATTGTAACCCACCACTTTGCTCTGCCATTGGTAACTCGCATAATCACTCCATACACGGACTTTTTTCAACATCGAAAATTGTTGATAGGCCCAAGTCGACTGCTGGCTCCCAAAAATTGTCCGATCTTGTTCCATATAATCCTGCATCCCACCATCGATACGCTGCGGTGCGATCATGGCTGTAGGATCAATACGACGCCAATGTTGATTGACATAAACCTCTGTCCACGCATGTGCATCGAGCTGACGAACCTCCCAACTTTTCCCATCTGGTGCTAATTGCCCCCCTTGATATCCCACGACAATACGCGATGGAACACCCACATAGCGCATCAACATTGCAAAGCTCGAAGCAAAATGTTCGCAAAAGCCCTGTCTTGATCCAAATAAAAAATCATCTATCCGATTTTGCCCCAATACACCTGGGCTTAAGGTATATGCAAAGCGATTTTGTTTATACCATTGCAAAACTTCGGCAATATAACGCTCAGGATTTTGACGACTTCGCTGCCATAATGTTTGGGCCAATTGTTGTGATTGAACATCCAAGTGTTCAACATAACGAGTATTTAATTTTTCAAGCAAAGCCACATTTTTTATTTGTGGCGGCTCTGCACGTCCTAACCATTTCAGTTGAATCGGCTCCGTGCGTGCTGTTAATCGGTAGGGTGTAATTCGACCATCTTGACCTAATGCAAAACGTGCTTCATTGGGAACGGATTGCTCCAACGACATAATCCACATCACACTTGGGTCGGCAGCCAAATATTGATAATTCAATGTCCGCTTGGGTTTTAACTCGGCTGGATTCAGCTGTATAACGTTCTGGTTAAAAAAATGACTGGTCCATTTAGCACCATCATATTCATCTAATGCCATCGCCCGCCAATACAGCTCTGTACGTGGTGGCAAGGCTTGGATATCACCGATTATACGAAAAGCCAAACTACTCGACTGTGATAACTCAGCAATATCGCCCGGAGACATGCTGTCACTGATTCCCGTTGTGGCTTTATTTTCAGGAATAGGAATATGCCATAGCGGCGGCAGGCGTGGAAAAAAGAGAAACAGCAAGATAAAGAATGGAACAGCTAAGGCAATAAATTTACCCACATGCCCAATATCTTGTTTAATCGCCTGTATTTCACCGCCTGAGTTTTGGCTAAAACCAACGGTCTGTAAACGATATAATCCAATAAAGCAGCTCAACAACGCCAATAAAATAACCAATGCCATGGCAAAAGACTGGCTAAACAAAAAGCTACTGGCAATCACAAACATCGCAAAGTTAAATAAAATAATTACATCACGACGTGTTTTTGTTTCTAAAGATTTAGCAAATAAAAATGTACTGAGTACTGCAACCCCTGCATCAACACCAATAAAGGTTTTATGGCTTATATAAATGCTAAATAATGCTGTCAATGTCAGCACATAGGTTAAAATTTTAGAAAATGGTTTTTTACTGGCGCGGGTATTGTGTAATAAAATAAGCCAAATGACTAAAAATACTAATGATGTCACCACTGGTATATAAAGCATTTGTGCAATGAGCACCAATGCTAAAGTGAGTAATATTGAGCGGCGTATGGTATTTTCAATCATCTCTTAAGCCTGCGCCAATAACCGTTTTGCTTCGGAATAATGCAGTGCTCCAGTGCCTGATGCTAACTCAGCATTAGGTAAATACAGTGCATATTGATCGTGATTTTTTTCAGCCTGCTCGACCAAACCCATCATGAGGCTAAGTTTTTCTTCATGACTTTGAGCTGGCATATGGTGATAATGAATCTCCAATTTCTTTAGATCTTCATATTGCTCAAAAACTTTGACATACAAGCCTTGTCCTCGTGCTGCTTGTTTCCATGACACCGCATGAAGTGAATCCCCCGTCTGAAAACTCCGTAATTCGCGAAATTCATCAAGATCAGGTTCAAAATTTTGCTGTTGTTGCTTATTTTCCACGGAATGCAAACTGGCTTGTGGCGCAACCCACGCGGGGTGTTGTGCATACAAATACGTCCAGGCCCGAACCAAACCAAAGGGATAAACACTATAAATTTGTATAGGTGGAATCTGAAAAACACCGCGTTGACTGGTTGTAAAATTTAATTGAAAGCCGTGCTGTTGCGTATTGAACAATAATTTATGTAGCTGATTTTCAGTTTTAATCCACAAATATCGCGCCTGTTCAACCTCTTGTTTAAAGTAAATATCGACCAAAAGTAATTCCCCAGCTTGCGGGATATCAACAACATTTATTTGAATCTGCAACGCATGAAGCTGTTTAAAAGTAATATAGAAACTAATACACAATACGGCGCTAATTAAAAAGCAAAATCCTAAAATCAAGTTATTGGCATAATTCACACCTGCAATAAAGGTGATGAAAATTAACACCAAATACAAGTAGCCTTGCTGATAGATAAAGATCAATACATCTTTTTGAGTCAGCTGCTTGTGCTGATCGATTTTAAATCGACGTTCAATCCATTGCTGCCACATTGAAGCCAAGGTTCAACTCCTTTATTGGATCGAAACTTGTTCTAAAAGCTTAAAGGCTTCAAGATCTGACAACCCAATTCGATGAGATACCACAGCTGTAAAAACGGCTTGTACATCGTCAGGATTCACATAATTTCGCTGCTCAATCAGCGCATAGGCTTGCGCAGCTTTCTTTAAGGCTAAAACACCACGAGTAGAAAGACCATGTCTCCCCTTACGTGTCTCAGCAGCAAGATCCAAAATGTAATCCATTAAACGATCACTCAGATGTATCTGCTCGACAAACCCTTGTAGTTGTAAAATTTCTGCTTCATTAAAGATATGTGCTAATGCCGCAATCAGATCATGGCGTGAAGTTTGTTGGAGCAATAATTTCTCTGCCTGACGCGATGGATAACCTAAAGACAAACGCATTAAAAACCGGTCCAACTGGGACTCAGGTAAGGCATAAGTACCACTTTGAAATAAAGGGTTTTGTGTTGCAATCACCCAAAATGGTTGAGGCAAAGCATATCGCACACCGTCGACCGTCACATAGCCCTCTTCCATCGCTTCCAATAAAGCACTTTGGGTCTTTGGACTACAACGGTTGATTTCATCTGCCAATAAAATTTGGGTAAAAATCGGCCCAGATTTAAACTCAAAATGATGTTCTTTTTGATTAAACATATTTACCCCAATCACATCGCTGGCCAGCATGTCATTGGTAAATTGAATCCGTTGAAACTTTAATCCCGCCAAATGTGACAAGGCGCTAGATAATGTCGTTTTTCCTAAACCAGGTAAGTCTTCAAATAGCACATGCCCGCCTGCCAATAGACAAGCTAAAGCCAATTTGGTTTGCTGATTTTTATCCAAAATAATTTGGTTAATTTGTTCGAGGAATGTATTTATTTTCGGGTAAAAAGGCGCAAGGCTCTGCTCACTTAAAAGCGTTGATGTATTATTTTGTTGGCTTTTCTCTGATCCCCAAAACACCTTTTATTCCCCAATAAAAAAGTTAAATGAATGACTAACATACAGGGTTTTATTTAAAAATACAGTGTTTATCTCCAATCTATACCCAGTTCAATACTTTAAATACATACGCTTGATATTTATTGGGTATACAAAAGCGTTGTCATCGCTTCGACTGATCACAATTCAGCAATAAAAAAGCGTCCCGAAGAACGCTTTTTTTTATTGGATTTTTAGCACAAGTCAAAGCATTAGCAAGGACACTTCTTCATGTCACCACCAGCTGATGGATAACGTGCATCTACACAGTGACGATAAAATGTTTTTGCATCCATCGCTTCCAAATCAGGATGATGTTTTGCCATATGTTCCAAATAATTTTGGTAATCTGGCACACCCACCATCAGGCGGAAGCTTTGCTGTAAACGTTGCCACAACGTCGCAATACGTGACCAATTTTTCGGGTTCAGAATTAAATCCTTCTGCGACATAATGGTCATTTTAATGATTTTATAAATCACCGTTTTTCCACTTTTTGCAAACTTCAGGTTCATTCATATTCCCCCTATTAATGTGCTGAATTCGACGGATTAATTTCAGCTGGGTCACGGTAAATCGCTTCTGCTTCATTCACCGATGGATTTGGATTTGCCAAAGCACGACGCACCACACCAATCGCTGCAAATAACATCACAAATGCCACAATCATAAAGAATGCACAAAGACCGGCATTGATTTGATTCGACAATGCAACCGTATGCATTTCAGCCATGGTTTTCGCAGGTGCCAACAATTCATTTTTCGCAATGGCTGCATTAAAACGATCTGCCTGAGCCAAGAAACCAATCTTTGGATTTTCGTGGAAAATCTTCTGCCAACCAGCGGTCATTGAAGTAATAAACAAGAATAATGTTGGGATAATTGTCACCCAAACATACTTTTGTTTTTTCATCTTGAATAAAATCACTGTACCCAAGATCAATGCCATCGCAGCAAGAATTTGGTTACCAATACCAAATAGCGGCCATAAACTATTAATACCGCCGAGTGGATCAACCACGCCTTGGTAAACGAAGAAGCCCCAACCTGCAACAGCCACCGCTGTACCTAACAGATTTCCGAAGAAGTTATGTGAGTTTTTAACAGCAGGAATTACGATACCCACAGTATCTTGCACCATGAAACGACATGCACGTGTACCCGCATCAACTGCCGTTAAAATGAAGAGTGCTTCGAATAAAATCGCAAAGTGATACCAGAACGCCATCATTGAACGGTTATTAAAAATTTCCGTAATGATATGCGCCATACCAATCGCAAATGTTGGCGCCCCCCCTGTACGAGACAGAATCGAGTTTTCACCCACTTCTTGTGCAAGTAAGGTCAATGCTTCAGGTGTTACCACGAAGCCTAATGTACGAACTGCTTCTGCAGCGGACTCAACCGTTGTACCAATCACAGCTGCTGGCGCATTAATCGCAAAATACACACCAGGCTCAAGAATCGTTGCACAGACCAAAGCCATGATCGCAACAAAAGATTCCATCAACATGCCGCCATAACCGATCATGCGAATATCTTTTTCATTATTCACAAGCTTCGGTGTCGTTCCTGAAGAAACGAGCGCATGGAAACCTGAAATCGCACCACAGGCAATGGTAATAAATAAGAATGGGAACATTGAACCAGCAAATACAGGACCTGTACCATCAATAAAATGCGTTACCGCTGGCATTTTCATTTCAGGTAAAGCAAACATGATCCCGATTGCTAAACCTGCAATAACACCAATTTTCAAGAAGGTCGATAGGTAATCACGTGGTGCAAGCAATAACCATACGGGTAACACAGATGCTACGAAACCATAACCGATCAGCCACCAAGTCAGTTCAGTACCTGAAAGTGTAAAGAATGGCCCCCAATAAGGATGCTGTGCAATGTCGCCACCATAGATAATCCCTGCCATCATCAGCACAAAACCAATGATTGAAACTTCTGCAATTTTACCCGGACGGATAAAGCGCATATAGATACCCATGAAAATCGCAATCGGTACAGTGGCCGCGATACTGAAAACACCCCACGGACTGTTGGTCAACGCTTTTACAACTACCAATGCCAGCACCGCTAGAATGATGATCATCACGCCAAGTGCGCCAAGCATCACGATGATTCCGGCAAATGAGCCAAGTTCTTGTTTTGCCATTTCACCGAGTGAACGACCATCACGACGCGTTGAGATGAATAAGACTAAAAAGTCTTGAACCGCACCGGCGAGAACAACACCCACCAAGAGCCAAATTGTTCCCGGCAAATAACCCATTTGCGCAGCAAGGATTGGTCCGACTAAAGGACCTGCACCTGCAATCGCAGCAAAGTGGTGACCAAATAGAACGCTTTTATTGGTCGGCACATAATCCAAACCGTCAGCTAAGCGATGGGCAGGCGTTAAACGTCGCTCATTCAGTTCAAAGACTTTATTGGCAATAAATAAACTATAAAAACGATATGCAATGCTATACACACAGATTGCTGCAAGGATCAGCCAAACTGCATTGACATGCTCGCCTCGACTGAGTGCTAGTATACCGAATGAAACGGCACCTAGAATGGCTACAAACAGCCAGATAATCTTTGAAGCCATTCCTGACTTCGGTTGAATGGTTTCCATCTCAATCCCTCATAAATGTTGAAATAAATCAGCTTGATTTTTCTTGTTCGAGGTACTGCTGTTTCTTCCCTTGAAACTCTACTCCTGTTATGGGCTTTTTCATCTAATACTTTGGCATAAAAATTTAAACCAATAGGTATAAAAAAAGGGATGAATCACTTCATCCCTTTCGATAATAGTCTATTTTTAAACCATTATGCACGTTCTAAATAGTCACCAGTACGGGTGTCTACACGAACGCTTTCTTCTTGCTGTACGAATAATGGAACACGTACAACTGCACCAGTTTCAAGCTTAGCAGGTTTACCGCCACCGCCTGAAGTATCACCACGTACACCTGGATCAGTTTCAACGATTTTTAATACAACGAAGTTGGGCGCGCTCACAGTTAAAGGAACACCATTCCATAACATGATTGTGCAAAGTTCGTTAGAGTCATCTTTCAACCATTTAGCCGCGTCGCCCATAGCAACTTTATCAGCAGCGATTTGTTCGAAAGATTCTGGGTCCATGAAGTTCCACATTTCGCCATCGTTATACAAGTAGTTCATTTCAACTTCTTGGATGTCAGCAGCTTCTAGTGAATCACCAGATTTGAAAGTTTTTTCTAAAACTTTACCAGTTTTAAGGTTACGTAATTTTACGCGGTTAAAAGCTTGGCCTTTACCTGGTTTTACGTATTCGTTTTCCATGATTGAACATGGGTTACCGTCAAGCATGACCTTAAGGCCTGACTTGAAATCATTCGTAGAATAATAGGCCATGACTGGCTCACTCCAAACTTACTAACTTTAATCTATAGATGCTATGGGCTGTAACATGTCATTTAGCAAGTACTGACTGTAACATTGGCTGCCACATGCACATTAATGTGATATTGCGTATTCTAAATGACCAATGCACCATGTCGCAACGAAAAAATCCCCATTAAAGGGGTCAAGCTGCTTAACTTACACTCAGACATTAAAGAACTTTGTTTATACAATGCCCACAAACAGGTAAAATTGCTGTTTACTGAAACTTAATAAATGTTTCGTAGGCTTCATCCGTTGTGAGCTTTATCGGAATTATTTCAGCTTACACTTCAAAGTTCGACGCATTAATTTCAGCAATATTCCCCACTCACCTTTCTGCATTTTTTAAACAATCGGCATGATAAACTATTTATTTCAAGAGCAAAACTGGCAAACTCAATTGAGTGATTTGATTACAAGTCCTCAAGAATTACTCGATGTATTAGAACTTTCGCATGATCAGTTATTATCGGGTGCTCAGTTCGCAGCAGATGAGTTTCGCCTACGTGTGCCGCGCGCTTTTGTCGAAAAAATGCAAAAAGGTAATCCGCTTGATCCGCTTTTACTCCAAGTTCTACCGCATCATTTGGAACTTGAAGAACACGCCGGTTTTGTCACCGACCCTTTAGGTGAAGAGCAGGCTAACCAACAGCCAGGGGTATTACATAAGTACAAGTCTCGTTTTTTACTGACTTTAACCGGTGCCTGCGCGGTCCATTGCCGTTATTGTTTCCGCCGGCATTTTCCATACCAAGAAAACCTGCCTAAAAATGACGATTGGACAAACATTAAACAATATATTGAACAACAACCCGATATTAATGAAGTGATTTTAAGTGGTGGAGACCCGCTCACACTATCAAATCGTAAACTTCAAGTGTGGATTGAACGTTTATCGACTTTGCCACAAATTAAATTTTTGAGAATTCATTCACGAGTTCCTATCGTAATCCCCAACCGTGTCGACGAAGAGCTGGTTTCTATTTTAAAAAACAGTAGGCTACGCATTATTCTAGTGGTACACTCAAATCATCCATCAGAGCTAGATGACTTCACGTGCAGCCAGCTTCAACAGCTTGTCAAACAAGGAATCACCGTGCTGAACCAAGCAGTCTTATTAAAAGGGGTTAATGATTCTGCAGATGTATTGGTCGATTTAAGTTACCGCTTATTCGACGCAGGTGTAATGCCATATTATTTACATGTTCTGGATAAAGTAAAAGGTGCTCATCATTTTGATACACCAGCTCAGGATATTGATTTAATTTATAAAAAAGTTTTAGAGAACCTACCTGGTTATTTGGTTCCTAAACTTGTACGGGAAATAGCGGGCGAAAAAAACAAGACACCGCTTTTTGGGGCTTCAACTTTTTGAGTTAAATAATAAAGATGACCACGCATACTTCAGATACGTTTTACAATCCGACTGAATTAAAGCTGGATAAATTAAGCTTTTGTCCGACCAATGCTAAAGGTCTGCAAGAGTGGTTAAACGGTATTTCAATTTTACAATTAGGTACCTCATCTAAAGCTTTATTCAATGCCTTACTTGAAATCTCCGAGCTGAAATGCCAAGAGATGTTACGTTTTGATTTGGTTCAAATTTTACATCCGACTATGGAAAGTGTGCTCACAAGCTTAGAAAAACACTTTACCAATCAAAGCCTCATTACCACGGATCGTAATGAACAAATCATTGAATTGGCGATGCTTTTACGCAGTCACTTTGCCAAAATCTATATTGATATTGCCAAACGATGTAATCAGCAGCTTAATCAACAAAAGTTTTCGATTTTTTCATTCGGCCATAAAAAAAGCTTACAAACCGCTCGAATTGCATCAATCTACTATGCGTTGCAACAACTGACACTGTTGTTGTATCAACAACATATGTTGTATGCCACACCGACTGCAGGTCAATGGATTGCGGCACATCAACTGATTGAATGTGCCATTGAACACAATTTCTATCAAAGTAATGTCAATCAGTTACTGGGTACTCAACATCAAATTGCAAATATTGCTCAAGCTTATGCACAATTAATCTTATTAGATATTTTCAATAATCATCAGATTCGCCCTGCTGAAATCCAAGGTTTGTATTTATGTAGCTTTGACTGGGCAAAATTGGTTCAAATCCTACCGAAAGAAACCACGCTTTCACGCTATATTGTGGATACTAAAAAAGATCATCCACCGATTTATAACTCAAAACAAGATCGGTCTTATCAAGCCAATGTATACATTTCAACGCAAAACTTGCTCGATCATTTGACCGAAACGCAAACTAGAAATGCCAATTATTTATCTAAAAATGAAAAGTTATTTTTAACTCCAGCGCTATATTTCCATATTCATAATATTTTGACCAACAACACTGAACGCCGTCATGAACGTTATGAATATTCTGCGCAAATTAATATTTGCTTTAGCTTAATGGTGGCGCATTTCTATCTCTCTAAAGGTAAAAACTTCCACGAAACTTTAGATTTGGAAGGCAATTATCAATTCCACAATGAAGCCTCTTTTGTCAATTCGCATGATTCAAATATGCCAACAGGCATGACCAATGCGAAAGCGCTAGATCGTGAAGCAAAACAGATTCATACCGCTGACGTTTTAGATATTAGTGTGAATGGTTATCGCATTAAATGGACTGGGCCTACCCCAGCCAATTTAAAAACCGGCGAATTTATTTTGATCCAAGAAAATGCTCAAAGCCAATGGCGTGGCGGTGTTGTTCGTTGGATCAAACAATCGACTGAAAAAAGTTTGGAATTGGGTCTCGAAGTACTGGCTCAAGATTTGTATCCATGTTCAGCCCATATTCGTACCGACCGCAATACAACAAATCATCAACCTGCTTTATTGGTTCAGACCACACAACTAGATCAGGTGTCTACGACCTTAATTTTACCTGGGGCAAATCTCTTCCGAGAGAAACAAACGGTCCACCTTCGCTTAGGCAAAGAAGACATCAAAGTCTACCTCACCAAAGCGCAGTTGGTGACGCAAAGCTTTATTCGCTTTGAATATGAATTATTGAATGAAGAGCAAGAAAATGTCGTTAAAGACTATATTGCGAAACAGAGCAATGAGATCAAAAATAACGACTTATGGGAAGCATTAAAGTGAGAAATCCATTACTATCCAAAAAACTAAAACGTACGGAAACTCGATTACTCATTATTGATGATAATCAAATACGTTTTAACCAGATACGTGATTTATTGACAGACAGCGAACATCAAGTTCATGCCATATTACTTGATGATTTACAAAATTTCGAAAAACAGCTGAATCTCAATTGGGACTTGATCATTTTTGGACGTGCTTATGATTTAAAATATGAACAAGCTTTAAGTTTAGTTCAACTATCGAGCCAACCGAATTTACCGATTATTTTACTTAAACCCGAAGACTATCAAGCAGAACAATATGCAAGTTTAGTCAAAAAAGGGATTTATGACATTGTCGATATTGCTGAACCTGAGAGTTTCTATTTTGGTTTAATCCGTGCTTTATCCTTTAGTCGCCTACAACAATCGCAGCAACATTTAATGGAAGAGCTCGAAACAGCTCAAATCCAAACCCAGTCTTTAGTTGAAGATAGTCGTAAAGCGGTTGCCGTGATTCAAGAAGGCATTCATATTCAAGCCAATGCTGAATATCTCACTTTGTTTGGTCTAAAAAATGAAGATGATGTAATTGGTCTGCCTTTACTCGATCTATTACAACCTACTGACCTTAACGACTTTAAGCAACGCTTTAAAAAAATCAGCCAAGGACAGCTCGATTTAGGACGTTTTGATCTCGTTTCACAAAATATCGCAGTGGCTGGGCAAAACCCACTAAAACTCGAATTTATTGCCGCAGCTGAAGAAGATGCTTTAAAGCTCGCAATTGAAATTGGCAGTCAAAGCAGCAATGCTGTAAGCAATGCTCAAGTTGAAGCTAGCCCACAAAAACCAAAAGCATTTCAACAACTCAACCGTACTATTGCTCAGCAACCTGCTAATGTAAATGCATTAGTTCTATTTACATTGGCTTCTTGCTCAGATGCGATTTTTCAAAAAGATTGGAATACTTATAAGAGCTATTTCACCAATATTAAAGACTTCTTGAAAGATCAAACACATGCTCCATTATTTAGTTTAGACAATGGTGCAATGGTTGCCTTATTCCAAGCGGATAATCAGCTCAAACTTGAGTCTAAATTGATTGGTCTTAACACTCTGAGCAAACCTCAATTACTCAGTGTAAATAATGAAACTTATCCATTAAATTTACGCATGGGATACAGTGTTTTAGACAGCGATATTCGTGATGAAGCACATTTTGAAACCTTTGTTGCAAAAGCCTTTAATACTGCGCTACCTACCAACCAACAAGCGCCTGAAATCGATTTAACGATTCCATTAGAAATTGATATTCCAAGTTTGGATTTCGGTACACCAGAAGCACAAATTGCGCCGATTGTCGTTAGTGATGAAGCTCCTGTTATCAAGGCCCTTCGCAACTGCTTAGAACGCGGTGAAATTCATCTTAAATATCAGCAACTGTATGATAAAGAAGATTCACATCTTTATACTTATGAAGTAACCAGCGGCTTTATTTTTGAAAATAAATGGAAAGATATCGCCCAACTACGTGAATTGGCTGAAGACTCAGAGCTATCCATTAAATTGGATCGTTGGATCTTGGTTGAATCGTGTAAACAGCTACACAACTTTATTACTCAGTTCCCTGAAGCTAAATTAATCGTTAACCTGAACAAGGAAGTGCTATATAACGACCGCACCTTCCCTGAATTTATTTCAAAACTCATTACGATTATTCGTAGTAAATTGAAGAATCCACTGATTTTACAATTTGCAGAAGAAGACATTCAGCTCAATATTGATGCCGCTCAAAAAGCATTTGTTGAACTTCGTAAAAATGGTGCCGAACTGGCTTTACGTAATTTTGGTCATTCGATGTTTAGTGAATCATTATTACGTCAAATGGATGTTCACTGCTTAACACTAGATTCAAGCTTGACCCAAATGCTTGCAAACGACAAGTCATGCCAAGAGCTGCAAGAAAAAATTACCACTTATCATGAAATCAAAACTGTTGAAATCATGCTACGTGAATTAAATGACATGACACTGTTTGCCAATGCTTGGAATGTAGAAGCTCGTTTTATTCAAGGTGATTATTTCCAAAAGAAACTCGACCATCTCATCGATGTTCAGGACCAATAAGGTTCTGAACATTGCCGATTTAAGGTTTATCTTTTTATCGGCACAAAAAAAACGGGCATAAAGCCCGTTTTTTCGTTTTGGATATTAACGTTTGATAGAACGTGACATACCAGCAAAACGTTGTTTGAATTTGTCGATACGACCGCCAGTGTCAACGCTTTTCTGTTTACCAGTGTAGAATGGGTGGCAAGCAGAACATACGTCTAGGTAAATAGTTTCTTTACCAAGAGCTGAACGAGTTTCAATTACGTTACCGCATGAACATGTAGCAACTAAAGTTTCATATTTTGGGTGAATATCGGCGCGCATCGTCGATTACTCCTAAGATTTAAGAAGGTTTAGCTGTCATCGCAATTGATCACTCTTGCATCACTACAAGGAAGGCTTAAAAAAGCAGACCAACACCATAACAGACCATTCTTTTGGCCCACCGAGACGGATACCGTCAGAGCTAAGCACAACAAGTTGGGCCAAATTATAGCTGATTTTTTATTGTTAATAAATAGATATTCAAGGCTGAATCGCTCTACTCTTTAGGTTGAGCCTGCTCTAAATATTTTTGATATTGTAATTCGATTTTACGCTGAAATTGCGCTTGATCAAAATGGTTTAATCTTTCAATAAATGCAGGACAAAACGTCGCTGCATTTACTGACTGTAATGATCTGCTCATGCCCTCTAACATACTTTGAAGCTGCTGTTTAAATTGTGCATCGACTGGCTGATCAACATCTTTTGCCTTTAATGGCTCTACACCATTAAAACGGACAGCCTGAACCGCAGCAATTAATTTAAGCTTTGCCGCTTGATAAGCCTGATCTAAGTCCGTATTCATCTGTGGTTGTCGATCACGACAAAAATCCAGCATAGGCTGCAGGCTAATGAGCGGCATTTTTTCAATGACATCACGGTTACTATTTAAAGATAAATCCTCTTGAGCATGAACGACTGTGTTCAGACCCAAGAATAAAATGAAAAAGCCTTTTTTAATTTTCATAATTATTTTCTTTTCATCTATATAAGGTATTTTAAAAGAACGTATTCATCTCGCCCTTATTCTTGCCCACGGCTTTGTTTTGCCCAAAGGTTGGCAATCACACCACAGACCATCAACTGAATTTGGTGAAAGATCATAATCGGTAAAACTATCATCCCCATCGGCTGCCCAATAAATAAAATTTGTGCCATGGGCACGCCGCTCGCCAAGGTTTTTTTAGAGCCACAAAAGAAAATCGTCTTTTGATCAGCTCGGCTAAAGCCCAACCAACGTGGCACATATAACGCCAATAACATAATAATCGTTAATAGAACTGAGCACGCCACAATCAATAGGAATAAGGTCATACCACTCACTTGATGCCATAGCCCTGCCACCACTGCACTACTGAATGCACCATAGACCACCATCAAAATTGAGCCCTGATCAAATACCTTCACGATTTTTGGCATTTTCTTCATATAAGGAAACACCCAAGGACGGAGGAGCTGCCCTAAAATGAAGGGAATGAGTAATAACAGCGTAATTTGAATAATAGATGCTGTCGGATCGTAGTTATGTTGTGACTGGCCGAGAATAAAATAGGCCACCATCACTGGGGTAATAAACATCCCAATAATATTTGAAAATGATGCACTACAGACTGCACCAGCAACATTACCCTGTGCTACCGAAGTAAATGCAATGGAAGACTGTACTGTCGAAGGTAAAAAGCACATAAACAAAAAGCCCCAATACAACTCTTGCCCTAACATCGGCACGAGGATTGGTTTCGCCATTAAACCCAATAATGGAAATAATGCAAAGGTAAAAGCAAAAACTAAAGCATGTAACTTCCAATGCATTATGCCTTCAACCACAGCCTCACGAGATAACTTTGCACCATGTAGAAAAAATAAAATGGCAATTGCAGCCGTTGTAATATAGCCAAAAATTTCTGCAGCTTGACCACTGACAGGCAAAAAAGTCGCAAGTATGACCATTACAAAAAGTAGAATGGTAAAACGATCCAAAGCCAACATTTTTAGCATAACAACATCCTGTACAAATTTCCCTTTAAAGCTGATCGGCACAAAAATGCCCAATAAGCTAAATTTACCATTGAGTAAATTTCATCTTACTGGGCCATATAAATAAAGCCAGCTTTTCTCCGATATATTCATTATTTTAAACGCTGATAGTGAGCTCAACGCAAAAAAATTTATAAATAAGAATATTCAGAATTACAGATGACTTTATATTAATGATTGCACATTAATTATTTCGTGCATTTGAGTCTTGTTGGATCAACTCAATTTTATAGCCATCGGGATCTTCAACAAAGGCAATGACGGTCACACCACCTTTCATTGGTCCTGCTTCACGTACCACGTTTCCGCCACGTGCTTTAATTTCTTCACAAGCCTTGTAGGCATCATCTACTGCAATAGCAATATGGCCATAAGCGTTACCCAATTCATAACTCTCCGTATCCCAGTTATGCGTTAACTCGAGTACAGTATGATTTTCTTCATCACCATAGCCCACAAATGCCAAAGTAAAACGACCTTCTTCATAATCACGCTTACGAAGCAAAGTCATACCGAGTACTTCAGTATAGAACGCCAATGAACGCTCTAAATTGCCTACACGTAACATGGTATGCAGCATGCGCATAATCGAGTTTCCTAAATCTATCATTATGTTTGAATACTATAGGGATTTAACATACAAAGTTCAATTTAAGTCTAGAACGCATATACCCACTTATTTCAAATATCCTCGCCTTAAATCATAAATTTGCTTAGGCTATTTAACAGCTTAGAATAAAAAAGCCCACTCAAACTGAATAGGCTTTTTTTAAGTTAAATTGAATTATGAACTGGATTTCTGTTCATGTTCTCTCAATAGTTTGGCGACCCAAACCACTAAAATTAAAATCGGAATACCAATTAGAGTTGTCATCAAGAAAAATTTCGGATAACCGATATTGGTCACAATCGTACCAGAATAACCGCCTAAAATTTTAGGGGTTAAGGTCATTAATGAACTGAAGATAGCATATTGAACAGCTGTGAAAGAAACACTGGTTAAACTCGATAAAAATGCGATAAACGCCGCGCCTGCAAGTCCTGACGCCAAATTATCAACAATAATCGCGAAATATAACCACAGCGAACTATAAGGCTTAATGACCTTTCCTTTGATGTCCACATTCTGTTCAGCACTTGCCAAATTAATCGGTTGAATATCAACACCAAGTACACCCGCCATATTGGCTGATGTATTCACTTGATATGTTAAATCGACACTCTTTTTCACTACATCATTTTCTAGCAGTTGAGCCGTTAATGTTTTTTGCTTTGCTGTTTCGAGCGCTTGCCCTGGAATTGCAGCACTAAAAACACCAGTTTTATCAAGCTTCGCGTCGAATGGTTTAGCATCCAAAATAATTTGAATTTTTTGATTTTCTTTTAACTCGCCTGCCAAGTATTGTCCACGGACCACGATACTATTTGCAGTCTCTTGAGCTGAAATCGTGTTATCTGAAGTCACTGGCAGCAACATCATTGCTGAGTTTGAAAAAGAATTATTCAGATACGGCAAACTCACCTGTACTGGATGTTGATTCTTAGACTGATAATCCGCACTGACCTGAATATTTTGATCAGCCGCCAAGACTGCTTTTGGAATTTGAACTGCCCAAGCTCCCGTGTCATCCGGCGTCGCTGTATATTGCTGCCCTGCTACATTTACAGTGACATCGCTTAATGGCTGACCTGATTTGACCAGACCGATAAAAATCAAGTTTGTTGAACTTGCTAAAATCGCACCAACAAACATCAATTTCATAATGTTCATGCGCTGCGCTAGCAAACCGCCAAGGAAGCCACCAACCAAGCTAAATATCACACCATAGACTTTTACAGCTTCGGCAATCTGCTCTTTGGTGAAGTTTAAATCTTGATAAAACACATTAGAAATGACGCCGGCGATAATATCGGAAATACGGTAAAAACCAATAAGTAACAACAACACTAAAGCCAGTTTTAGACCATAACGCTTAAAGAAATCTGCAACTGGATTAACCCAAGTTTCAAATGCCATCTGCTTATTTACAGCACCCGATTTCACTAAAACAGAACCGACACCAAAAGCAACCACAGCTGAACCAATAAAGCGTACAGCCTCTAAACAGAACAAGGCGAATGAGTCTGAAATTTGCCACTGCTCTTTCAAGCTTTCAACCGCTACACCTGAATAGATATAACTCAAGACAAAGGCAACCACCGCAGCAAAGAATACAGCGACTAAACGATAATAGTCGGTCCGTTTATAATGCTTTTGTACACGGTCAACTTGCGGCTCACGTATCGATAAAGTTGTGATAATACCGATAACCATCACAGCAGCCATTGCAAGGTAAGTATATTTCCAAGCTTCATAAATATAGTTACCTTTGGCCGTGCCTAAATATGCCGCCAAAAATAACGCCCCTGCACCTGCCACGATCATGCCGATACGATAACCTGCATTATAAGTCGAAGCTAAAACGGTCTGCATTTCAGTTTCTGCCAACTCAATACGATAAGCATCAATCACAATGTCTTGCGTTGCGGCAGAAAAACCTAGCAATACAGCGCCAGCGGCCATTTGGTAAATATAGCTTTGTCCTAAAGCAGGATCTGAAAATGCCATGATACAAATTGCACAGATAATGAGAACCTGAGCGATCAACAACCATGCACGGCGCCGTCCGAGTTGTTTAGTTAAAAATGGCACAGGCAACTCATCAATTAATGGCGCCCAAACAAACTTAAATGAGTAGCCAAGCGCTGCCCAACTAAAAAAAGTCACTGCACTTTTATCAATTCCTGCTTCACCTAACCAAAGCGATAAACTGGAAAAGATCAGTAAAATTGGGATACCGGCCGAAAAGCCAAGAAAAAGCATAATCAGCGCACGTCGGTCTAAAAATGCAGTAAAAGCAGATTTCCATCCTGAAGCTTGTGTTGTCATGACTCAGTTATTTTTGTCAAAATCGAATGTTGCTATTCAAGCGCTTAATGACAACGGTTTCAACAACATTTATGAAATCATTGTTTTATTTTATCGATATTTCGCATGCTGTTGCTTGATCTTTGGCATTAAACCTGTATACCTTAATTACATATCTCTATTCTTTAGTTTTTTGGATTCAACAGTGACCCAGCGACTTGAACAAATTCACTCTTCTTTATCAACCACCATTAATGAAACCAACACAAAAAACTTAGCAGAAACAGTAACGACACTAAAGAGCGCTTTTGATCAACCCGAAATACAGAATACTTTAACTAAAACCCAGTTGCAGCCGCTTCAGCTGACGCATACACCTGAACTCAAAAAAATACCAACGTCTACCAAGCGGATCAAACCACTTAATGACTTTTTAGGACAAGATCGTGCCCGAGCTTCGGTTGAAGCTGGCATTGCATTACCCTATTCAGGCTATAACATTTTTGCTGTAGGTACCGCAGGCTTAGGTAAGCGCACCATGATTAAGCGCTTATTACAACAACACGCTAAAAATATGCCAACGCCTTCAGATTGGGTCTATGTCAATAATTTTAAGTTTCCGCGTGAACCGATTGCGCTAAAACTTCCTTCTGGTCAAGCGACAAAATTCCAAACGTTATTACATCAAAGTTGGCAAACCACATTAAAACAGCTTGAACGTCGCTTTACCGCAGAAACCTATCACAATCGCATTGAAATGATTCGCCAACATGCTGGTGATGAACAACATCTTGCCTTAGTTGAATTAACCCGTGAAGGTGAAGAACTTGATCTTAAACTGATTTCTCAGGATGATGATCATTGCTTCGTTCCTGTTCATTTGGTTGATAACAAATACCAAGAAATGTCGAAAGAAGATATCAATGCATTAAGCAGTAAACAACGAGCTGAAATTGCGTCAAACGTCCGTTATATGGATAAAAAACTCGAACGTCTTGGTCTGCATCTTGGTGATCTTGAAGATGATGCTCGCGATAAAGTTCAGGTTTTAAACCGTGAAATTGCTAAACAAGTCGTCATGCCGCGTATTGATGTAATTCAAAATAAATTTAGCATGGTTGAAGGCTTAGAAGATTATCTGAAGCAATATGCAGATGACATCATTCAAAATGTTGAGTTTGTTCTTGAGCAAGAAGAAGATGACTTTACACCTGGCCTATTTAACCGCGTGCCATCTCGCTACCAAGCTAACATTATCGCCACACACAAACCAAATGCTGGTGCGCCCGTTATTTTTGAAGATTTCCCAACCCATTACAATTTGCTAGGTCATGTTGAACAACTGACCCAAAATGGCACCATCACCACAGACTTTACGTTAATCCGTCCTGGTGCATTGCATAAGGCTAATGGTGGATTCCTCATCTTGGAAGCTGAACAACTTTTAGAGCAGCCTTATGCATGGCAAGGTCTAAAACGTGCATTAAAGTCAGGACATTTAAAGCTGTCTTCACTTGAACATATGCTTACATTGACAGGCAGTATTTCGATTGAGCCTGAAGCTATTGATTTAAATATCAAAGTGATCCTGCTTGCTGAACCTGATATTTATTACGATATTTTAGAACTCGAACCAGAACTGGGCAGTGTCTTTAAAATTCGTGCCGATTTTACCGATACATTACAACGTAATGACATTAATGAGCAGGCATATATGCAGCTAATTGCTGATTATGTGCAAACAGACAAACTTCTGCCGTTTGACCGTACAGCACTTGCTGCACTGTTAACTGATTCAAGTCGTCAAGCTGAAGATCAAAGCTCTTTGTCATTACATGCCCTCACCTTAGGTGATTTGATTCGTGAAGCACATCATCATGCAGCACTTGCTGGCGATAAAATGGTGACAGAAACACATATCAACACCGCTCTTGATCATCGTAAATACCGTCTAGGCTACTTACGTGAATTATATTGGCAAGATCTCACTCGCGGTACACAGTTAATCGAAACCAAAGGTCATCGATTCGGGCAGATTAACGCCCTCTCTGTGATTCAATATGCTGATGTTGAATTTGGTTTACCGTCACGTTTAACGGCCTCGGTTTATCAAGGTGGCGGCGATATTTTAGATATCGAGCGTAGTGTAGAACTCGGTGGTTCTTTACATGCCAAAGGCGTCCTGCTGATGTCGAGTTTCTTAAAGGCACACTTTGGTCGTGAACAAATTTTACATTTTTCTGCTGCCCTTGCCTTTGAGCAAAGCTATGGCCAAGTAGATGGCGACAGCGCAACTGTTGCAGAGCTTTCAGCTCTGATTTCCGCTATTAGCCAATTACCGATCGATCAATCATGGGCAATCACTGGCTCAATGAACCAATTGGGTCAAGTTCAACCGATTGGTGGTGTAAATGCCAAGATTGAAGGCTTCTATGATGCATGTAAATTACAAGGGCTAACAGGCAAGCAAGGTGTGATTATTCCACGCCAAAATATGCAGCACTTAATGTTACGCAAAGATGTGATTGAAGCTGTGCAACAAGGTCAATTCCATATTCACGCCATAGATACCATTGACCAAGCTCTAGAAATTTTGATGGCGCGTCCAGTAGGCACTCTTGATAAAAAAGGTCGTTATAGCAAAGGCTCAATCTACGCTGCTGTCATGGAGCAACTTGAATACTGGCAAGCGATTGAAGATGGTGCTGAGTTTGAGGAAGAAGAGCCAAAGAAAAAGAAAAAAAAGAAGAAGTCAAAAAAGGACAAAGATAAAAAGGCAAAGAAGTCTGAAGCTCAAGACAGTACTGCTAAAAATGGGACTGCTGAAAACGAGCAAGGTGTTGAAGAAAGTCCGACTGAAGACAATCCGTCATAAATGTTCGATTAGATTATTCATTTGTTGATTTTTCCACCATTCATTGCACTTTAAATGCCTTTGAAATGGTGGAAAAACGCATAACCCCAGACTTTTTAGATAATTAAGTCATAAAAAAAGCGCCTTAAAGGCGCTATTTTTTATCTGTATCCAATGATTAAAATCATCAAATACATATCCAATTAAGCTTCCGGAGCTGGGCTATATTGTTCAACTAAAGGTTGTAATTCACCTTTTTGGAACATATCAAGCATAATGTCACTACCACCGATCAATTCACCATTGATCCATAATTGTGGGAAAGTCGGCCAGTTTGCAATTTGTGGAAGGGTTGCGCGAATATCTTGATTTTCAAGAATATTTACATAAGCAAATGGACGACCAATTTGACTGAGCGCTTCTACTGCACGCGCAGAGAAACCACACTGTGGAAACTGTGGAGTGCCTTTCATGTAAAGTAGAACTGCGTGTTTAGCAATTTGGTCACGAATTAACGCTTCTGTATCGCGTGCTTGTTCAGTCATTGATATATCCTCAATAAATCTGCTTCGCATTATACCCAAAACTGAGTAAAACAATATGACTAAAGCAATATTTCACGTTTTATTTACATTTCAGCTTTTCAAGTGAGTCATATTTTGCTTATATAGACCTCTTGATGCTCATATATATATGGCGTCTCCTCTATATTATTTCAATCACCTGACAAATTAGAGTTAGTCATGAATAACATTACCCTTGCCCCAGTACAAACTGATCAACCATCGCACTTGATGCCAGTATTTGGCCGCCAACCGATCAGCTTTGTCCGAGGTCAAGGTGCTCACCTGTATACCGCAGATGGCACAGAATACTTAGACGCACTGACAGGGATAGCTGTTTGTGGTTTAGGTCACTCACATCCTGCAATTACAGCTGCAATTGCTGAACAGGCAGCGACCCTCATTCATACCAGTAACTTATTTGAAGTGCCTTGGCAAACGGCTGCTGCGCAAAAATTAGCTGAAGTTGCGGGTATGGAAGAGGTTTTCTTCTCAAATAGTGGTGCAGAATCAAATGAAGGTGCAATCAAAATTGCACGTAAATTTGGTCATATGCAAGGTGTTGCAAGCCCTAAAATTATTGTTGCTGATCATTCATTCCATGGTCGTACCATGGCGACATTATCTGCAACAGGTAACAAAAAAGTTCAGGAAGGTTTTGGCCCACTGGTTGAAGGTTTCATTCGTGTGCCTTTCGGTGATATTGAAGCAATTGAAGAAGCTGCAATTCACCACCCAGACATCGTAGCGATTTTGGTTGAGCCGATCCAAGGCGAAGGTGGCGTCAACACTGCTCCTCAAGGTTTTAGCTATTTAGAAGATATTCGTCGTATCTGTAACCAACACAACTGGTTAATGATGCTTGATGAAGTGCAAACAGGTAACGGCCGTACTGGTAAATACTTTGCATATCAACACACCAATATTATTCCTGACGTGCTAACTACAGCAAAAGGTCTAGGTAATGGCTTCCCTATCGGCGCAGTCATGACTCAAGGTCGTGGTGTTGGCGTTTTAACAGCGGGTAACCACGGTTCAACTTATAGCGGTACAGCATTAGGTTCACGTGTGGTTTATACCGTGATTGATACCATTCAAAAAGAAAACCTTGTTGAAAATGCTGCAAATATGGGTGCGTACCTTGTTGAGCAATTCACAGAGCAACTTGCCGATCAAAACGTAACTGTTCGTGGTTTTGGTTTAATGGTCGGCATTGAATTACCAAAAGCATGTGGTGAACTTGTGAATATTGCACGTGATGAGCATCACTTGATTATTAACGTAACAGCAGGTTCTGTGATTCGTTTATTACCTACGCTAAACATCAATAAAGAACAAGCGGATATCTTGATTGAACGCATTGTTAAAATGGTGAAAAACTTTCTAGCGTAATTTGTGCCGAAAGTAAAAAAGCCGCTGATTGCGGCTTTTTTTATATCTTTTTAAACCTTTTTTGTTTTTATGAGGCTTCTTGGTATACACGTCCGCCTGGTAATTGACTGAAATACAATTTTAATGCATCTAGGCAACGATGAATTTTAGTAGGCTGTTGATCACGTTTAGACATCACCGCATATAGAGTAAATGATGGTAAGCGCCATTCTGGTAAAACTTCAACAAGAGAACCGTTTAATAAGTCTTTTTGCGTATCTAGATATAATATTCTTGCAATGCCATGTCCTTGTTGGCACATTGCTTTTGCAGCAAATACATTATTTGTTGTAAATCGGGAATGCACATCCAATGCAACCTGCTCTTTCGTCACTGCATTTTCAAATGCAAAATGCTGAAAGTTTTTAACCAAATTTATTTGAACCATATCATGATTTTGTAAATCTTCTGGTCGTGTAATTAAACTGGTTTGGTTGATATAGCTTGGTGCAGCAACGAGAACTTGTTCAACATGTGCCAATGGCACCACATGAAACTGTTGATCATCAATTTTTGAACTCATTCGTAGCGCAATATCAATGCGTCCATCAATTAAGTCGATATATTGATTATCTGCTTCTAGATGAACGGATAAACCACGATGTGCCGACATCCAATGTGACAATGCAGGAATCACATGATTCGCACAAATTTCTGGTGTTGATGCAATACGTAATTCACCGACTAAGTCGTCACGAAGTTCATTGATACGAATTTTGCCGCGCTCTGCGGCAGATAGCATCTCTTGGCAACTATGAAAAAAAGCTTGTCCAGCTTCTGTCAAACTTAACTTACGTGTTGAACGATGTAAAAGAATGACTTCCATATCCTGCTCTAGTGAGCGGATTTGCTGACTCACGGCACTCGTGGTAATACCTAACTCACGAGCAGCACCGCTAAACGAATTTTTTTCCACAACGCAAGCAAAGACACCCATTGCTCGAAGTTGATCTAACATAAATTTCCCTCATAAACTTATGAGAAGCTTCATCTTTCGATAAAAGCAACTCATTGTATTATACGGGGATATTTTGCTTTTGCATTATATATTTAATTATTTGGTAAAACTGAAGTTGGATTGATTGGTTTACCATCTAAACGCACTTGGAACTCAAGCATCGTGCGGTTGGTACCCGATGAACCCATCTCACCAATTTGCTGCCCTGCTTTCACAGTATCGCCACTTTTGACATTCATTTTACTGTTATGTGCATATGCAGTGATATAGCCATTAATGTGCTTCACCAAAATTAAATTGCCGTACTCTTTAAGACCATCGGCTGCATAGACCACTTGACCATCAGCTGCTGCAAAAATAGCGTCACCCGTATTGCCTGCGTAACGTGTTCCTTTCACATTCGATGCTAAGTTATAACCTTGTAATACCGTAGGACGTGATACTGGACTCACCCATCGTAAACTAGATGAACTGACCACTGGCGTTGGAACTGTAGTTCGCGTCACTGTCGACGGTGTGGTTGAAGCTTGTGTCACGGGTGCTGTTTGCGTTGGCATTGCAATCGTTTGGCGTTGAATTGGTGCCGCTTGAGTCATGGCTTGCGTAGACGTTGTACGACGTGAGCCGCCATTTTTAAGGCGAATGGATTGTCCAACATAGATGCGATAAGGCTGCGCAATATCGTTCATTTCTGCAATGCTGACATAGCTCAAACCATAGCGAGCGGCAATGCCACTTAAAGTATCTCCCGAACGAACTGTATAATAATCCGGAGCAGTCGCATAACGGGTCGCATTATTAATTTGTGGTTTTGACGCACAGCCAGTCATGACCAAAGTCGTAACAACCGCAGCAGATAAAACAAGGGTCTTAAATAATGCTGCAGGAGCGGCAATAACGCGATATTGTGACACCAGGGACATCATCTTCCTCACTAATAATTCAAATATAGTCATTATGAATGGGCTAAGATTAGCAAAAATCCACTCTAAAAAAGTTGCGGCATAACCATTTTCACAAAGTTATAACATTAATACTTAAGATTTAGATAACTCTGAGTGCAAGTTATTCAAAATCTCATAGTTTGTAGCATCCATTTGTATAGGCGTTACACTGACATAACCATTTGCCACGGCAAAAAAATCTGACTCGATATCGGTTAAGCCTTTTTTAGGCTCTGCCACAGCCTCACCTGCCAAGCCAATCCAATAGACTTGACGACCACGCGGGTCTACATGACTGGTAATCGGTTTGGACTGTAAACGTCGCCCTTGATAGGTCACTTTAGTGCCTTGAAGTTCAGCGACATCTGGAATATTGATATTAAAAATATGTCGTGCAGGTAGCGCGGGTAGTCCATTGGCAATAAAATCATGCACCCATTGTGCAGCTACGGCATAATCTTCAGGGTTGTTATAACTACGCACATTCGGCCCAGCCAAAGACACGGCTAGCGCAGGTTGTTTCATTAGACGACCTTCAAATGCGGCACCGACCGTCCCTGAATACAGCACATCATCACCCAGATTTGCGCCGCTATTGATCCCACTCACCACTAGATCAAATTCAAAATCGAACAGACCATTCATTGATAAATACACACAGTCCGCAGGTGTGCCATTTACCGCCCACATATTTGGTGCAATTTCGACAGGTCGTAATGGTCGATCTAAAGTCAGTGCACTTGAAAAACCACTGCGTTCACTTTCAGGTGCAACAATCACCACACGACCGAGAGGACGCAATGCATGTGCTAAAGCTTGGATACCGGGAGCAAAAACGCCATCATCATTGGCAATTAATATATTCACAACTAAATTTCCATTACTAAAAAATTAAAAATGACTCGCAAGAACATTTTATTGAAATATATGAATAATTATATATATTTACATTTCAACATCCAGCATAAATGTGTGTGTACAAAATGAATAAAACCGTAGCACTTCGTGGTTTCTTGGGCTTTGCTCTAGCAGCTTGCATGACTCAAACTGTGGTCGCAGACAATGACTTCACTCAAGAAGAAGCCAATACCATCGTAAAAGAAGACATTGCATCTGCACAAGTCATGTTAGAAGTATGCCCTGCGATTATTGGTCAAAATGCAAAATTTGATGCTAACATTCAAGCACTCACTAAAACATATCTTGCTGATTATTCTGATAAATCAATGACTTTAGAAAAACTACAGTCTGACAGCGAATATAAATCAGTTCTTGAAGAAGCACGTCAAGCTGCTAAAGAAACTGATAAAGCTGAACAAAAATCAGTTTGTGATGACGTTTTAAATTATGAAGGTTAATTGATCATTCAGATTTGGACGCCCTCTCAATAGGTTAGTCCTAATTGCATCAAACCTGCCAAAAAAGGATGACGCTTTATAGCCTCATCCTTTTTTCTTTCACAATGTATTGATTTCTAAACAGCTTCAATACAATTTTCTACTGATCTCTACCCAAAATATGATTAAGCTTGGCTAATAAATTTTAGCTATTTGATATCTTTTAGGTTATTTAAATGAAAAACTCTTTTGTAAAATCTCTTTGTGCCCTTAGCCTTTCTGCTTTTGCGTTCACCACCATGTCTGCACATGCCGCAGATGAAAAAATTGAAGTGACTCCTACACCTCAAGTGACCAGTCAAGAACTTGCAGCTATTTATGTACTTTCTGAAGTTTGTCCAAAACTGGTGAATGACAAAGATCAGCCGAAGTTTGAAGCGGGTTATGCAAAATTAGCCAAAGAATATATGCCGAATGAAAAGAACCCAGTAAATGCTTTACAGCAACTCAGCAAACAAAAAAGTTTTAAAGACGCTTTAAAAGAAGCGCAGTCTGATGCGAAGAAAGCTGGCGATAAGAAAAATGGTGCGATTTGCAAAGAATTGACTGCTTACAGCAAATAATACCAATTGGTTACAATACTTTTAAAATAAGCGCTTGCACCCCATAGCAGTCCGCCTAGCTTTGTCCTAAAATGCTAGGCTCTTTGTGCTTATACCTAAGTTATTGGAACCACCCAGAATGACCCGAAAAACCGCCCTTGCCGCATTACTACTTGCACCTAGTTTTTCATTCGCGGCAACTGTCCTTTCTGCACCACCTGAATTAAATAATAAATCTTATGTGCTGATGGACTATGAGACAGGGCAAATCCTTGCTTCTAAAAATGAAAACGAAAAATTAGCTCCTGCTTCAATGACAAAAATGATGACCAGTTACATCATTGAGCAAAAGTTATTAAGCGGTGAACTAACTGAAAATGAAAAAGTACGTATGAATGAGTCGGCTTGGTGTCGCGGCAGCAGCACTGAGTCATGTATGTACGTTCCGCTCAACGGCACTGCAACTGCATTAGAAATGTTACGTGGCATTATCATTCAGTCGGGTAACGATGCTTCTAAAGCTATGGCAGAACATATTGCTGGCAATGAAGGCACCTTTGCCCACATGATGAACCAAGAAGCGAAACGTATTGGCATGGTGAATACTCAATTCATCAATGCGACAGGTATGCCAGCTGAAGGTCATTTCTCGACTGCCAAAGATATGGCGACTCTAGCGCAACATATCATTCATGACAGTTCAAAATACTATCCGATCTACTCTGAAAAAGAATTTACGTTCAATGGCATTAAGCAAGGCAACCGTAATGCCCTGCTTTATACTGACCCAAGTGTAGATGGTTTAAAAACTGGCCATACTGAAGAAGCGGGCTACTGCTTAACGACTTCAGCTAAACGTGGTCCTTTACGTTTAATTTCAGTGATCTTTGGTGCGCCAAGCATGAACGAGCGTGCATCTCAAACACGTGAAATTTTAGCTTGGGGTTATGCAAACTTTGAAACTGTAAAAGTTCAACCTGCTAAACAAGTGCTTGCAAAAGCAAAAGTTTGGTACGGTAAAGACAATGAAGTTCAAGTAGGTCTAGCTGAAAACTTTAACGTGACGATGCCTAAAGGCGAAGCGAACGCCATTAAAACTCAATTGGTTGTTCAACCAAAATTAACTGCTCCTTTAAAACAAGGTCAAGTGGTCGGTAAATACGTTGCAACTCTTAATGGCAAAGTCATTGCTGAAAAACCACTTGTAGCTCTACAAAATGTTGAAGAAGCTGGTTTCTTTGCAAAAATGATTGATCACATCAAACAATTCTTTAGCAACTTATTCTAAGTTTGATGAAAACTCGATATTAAGACTAAAGTGAAAGCATCTAGATTTCGGTCTAGGTGCTTTTTTATTTTATACTGCCTAAAAACCTGTAGATGACTTTCCTATGAGCCAAAACATTCGCCCTTATTTAGACACTGTTCCACGTATTGCTGACTCTTGCTATATCGATGAAATGTCAGTGGTGATTGGCGATGTTGTATTGGCTGAAAATGTCTCTGTTTGGCCATTTGCTGTGATTCGTGGTGATGTAAACCATATTCGTATTGGTAAAAACTCTAATGTGCAAGATCACTCAATGTTGCATGTGAGTCATAAAAAAGCCGATAAGCCTGAGGGTTCTCCACTGATTATTGGTGAAGATGTCACAATTGGTCATCATGTAAAATTGCATGGCTGTAGTATTGGTAATCGTGTTTTGGTGGGTATAGGTACGATTATTTTAGATGATGTAATTGTTGAAGATGATGTGATGATTGGTGCTGGTTCACTGGTTCCACCTAATAAGGTTCTAGAAAGTGGTTATTTATATGTGGGCAGTCCCGTTAAGAAAGTTCGACCACTGACGGATAAAGAAAAAGCATTTTTACCGTATTCAGCGCAGAATTATGTGAAGGTTTCTGGGAATTATAAATAAAATAGATTTTGCATAAGATGTTTTATGTTCAATAAAGATAAAGCTAACTTTATAGGTAGCTTAAACTGTAGTTTATATTTTTGGTTTTTCATACAGAAAATATGAAACTCTTAGTGCCAAGATTTCATGTTCATCTTGGCACTATTTATATCCAAAACGGTTATTCATTTCACTTTTTAATGAACATAGTTGCTCATTATTTAAGCCAGTACCAAAATGAAAAAAAGTAAAATTATTGGAATTATTGGAATTATTAGTGATAATTCTAAGTGCTTTTTAAAAAATGGGATTTGTATAGCAAGTTTCGAATATTCTCATTCTACTGAAAAAACGCTATATAGGAATAGAGATGCTTTGACAGAAGATGAAAAGTTAAATTGGATTCATTTACATAGTATTTATCCAAAGAGCGAGATAGGATTTTGGAATAATTGCACTGAAATATCTTCTAAATCAATAGTGTGCTCATTTCAACAACTTGTTAATACAAAAGAATGTGTCCCTTTAAGTATTGATAGATATCCCATTGAAAATTGGCGGTTAAAGTTTTATGAAATAACGATACTTAATCATTATCAGTTTGAAATAAAAAATTATACTGGACGAAAAAACTCATGGATAGAAGATCAACATATAAATGTTATGCAAGAGGTATTGTGTGATAGTTAGAAATGGATCAGGAAATTTGAACAACTAATAAAAGTGCTATTCGAGACTGTATACGAAATACTATTTTTATTTCTTACAATTCATCATTTTATCTCATACAAAAAACCAGCTAAGCAGAGTTTTACTTTTTTTAATAATTTATCTTGCCCTGCACTCATTATTCAATCATTGTTCTACAAAAATTTTTACCCAAACTCAAAAATCATCTTCCTCCAAAGAATTCACTTCCCATCATAGCCACCGCTCCCTAAATTTTGTAGAATAGCGTTTTTACCCCATGGTGCTTTTCTATGACCGCTTGGACTGCTCACGTCACCGTTGCAACTGTCGTTGAAAAAGACGGAAAATTCCTATTTGTTGAAGAACATACAGAAGGTGTGACCCATACTGTATTTAATCAACCTGCAGGTCATGTCGAAGCTGGTGAAACCATTATTGAAGCAGCCATTCGAGAAACCATGGAAGAAACAGGTCACGATGTAGAAATCACGAACCTTCTAGGCATGTATACTTATACTCCCCCGATGTTCCCTGATCGTACTTATTTCCGTTTCTGTTTCTTAGCTAAAGACATTCAGCACCATGCCGATGCACAATTAGACACAGGTATTGCCGGTGCAGTATGGATGACGCTTGATGAACTCATTGAGTCTGCCCGTGCGCGTAGTCCATTAGTCATCAAAGCTGTGCAAGATGCTCTTTCAGGTCAAAAATTTCCTTTATCGCTCATTTACGAGCACCAAAATTCTCCCTTAATTTCAAATTTGGATGCTTAATCCTATGCAACAACGTGTCATCGTCGGTATGTCTGGTGGTGTAGATTCTTCTGTATCTGCAGCACTTTTACTTCAACAAGGTTATCAAGTTGAAGGTCTTTTCATGAAAAACTGGGAAGAAGATGACGGCACGGAATACTGTACGGCAATGGAAGATCTTGCCGATGCTCAAGCCGTTTGTGACAAAATTGGTATCAAACTTCATACTGCAAACTTCGCGATGGAATATTGGGACCGTGTCTTTGAGCATTTCTTAGAAGAATATGCTGCTGGTCGTACACCAAATCCAGATATTCTCTGCAATAAAGAAATTAAATTCCGTGCATTTCTAGACCATGCTGTGAACTTAGGTGCTGACTTCATTGCGACAGGCCATTATTGCCGCCGTGGTGAAACACTAAAAAATTCACGTGGTGAAGAGTATGCCCCTCTACTGCGTGGCCTAGACAACAATAAAGACCAAACCTATTTCCTACATGCAGTGCATGGTCGTGAAATTAACAAAACTTTGTTCCCTGTGGGTGAAATTGAAAAACCACAAGTGCGTAAAATCGCTGAAGAATTAGGTCTAATCACCGCGAAGAAAAAAGATTCAACAGGAATTTGCTTTATTGGCGAACGTCGATTTAATGACTTCTTAAAGCAATATTTACCTGCTCAACACGGAAAAATCGTCCTAGACACGGGTAAAGAGGTTGGTGAACATCACGGCTTAATGTACTATACGCTCGGCCAACGTGGTGGCATCGGTCTTGGTGGTCTAAAAGGTGCTGAAGAAGGCGCTTGGTTTGTACTACATAAAGATATCGAAGGTAATCGCCTAGTCGTTGGTCAAGGTCATGAACATCCACTCATGCAAAGCACCATTTTATGGTCTGAAGCGATTGATTGGGTGGCTGGTGAACAAGAGATTCCTGAATCAGGCTTCCGCTGCACAGCGAAAACTCGTTATCGTCAGCCTGACCAAGACTGTACAATATTTAAAGACCCTACAGCGCCAAATGGTGTGCGTGTCGAATTCGATGAGCCACAACGTGCTGTTACACCGGGTCAAAGTGTGGTGTTCTACACCGGTGAAGTTTGTTTAGGGGGTGGTGTGATTCATCATACCAATGCGCCTAAACCGGATTTTATTGAATAAGGATTGTTTCGGATGACAGAGTTACCGTTTCAACAGCCTCAGACTCTGAATACTCGCCAAAATCGTGCATTGGCGTTAGCTGCTGTTTTTCAAGCGACACAGCTGACCCACATGACTGCATTGACTGGGCAACAGAGTATCGGGGAAAGCGGTAACTTTTATTTTGAACATCTCATTAAAGCCAGTTTAAATATCCGTCCTAAGTCGAATCAGTCTAGTCAGACGCTTGATTTTTTTAGTGGCTTGGCGGATATTTCGCTGGGATTAAAAACCTTAGAAAGTAGCATTACTCAACCCTTCAATACATCTCCCAAATCTAGACTTCCTAAACTTGCCAATACTAAGCTACCCATGACCTATGCGATGGCGTTATTGCAGTTAGAAAAGAAAGTCTATAGCAATCCTAAATTTGTCGAAATCATCGAACAATCCCAACAAAAAATTCTAAGACAGCTTTCCTTTTTTGATAATAATTATTTACATCCAAGTATCATTGCAAACCTTGCCCAAACCTATATTGAAACTGCAGGCCAAATTAATCCACGTATTATGGTTCGTGGTAATGCCGAAGCATTTAAAGACACTTCTCATACCAATCGCATTCGCGCCACCTTATTTACCGGCTTACAAATGGCACATTTATGGCGTCAGCTCGGTGGTAGCTCATGGGGTATGATTTTCAGTAAGCGCAAGCTACTACAAGATATTCAAGATCTTGCCCGTTTACAGTATCAGGTGGTTTAACTGATGCAGTACGGGCTTTTTGTTTTACGTTTAATTCCAAAATTTAAGGAATCGCTATGAACGCTTTAACCGCACTTTCTCCATTAGATGGACGTTACGCAAGCAAATGTGATGCTCTACGTCCTTTCCTCTCTGAGTTTGGTTTAATCCATGCTCGTGTGACTGTTGAAGTGCGTTGGTTACAAGCGCTTGCGAACCGTCCAGAAATCACAGAAGTTCCAGCATTCAGTGCTGAAACGAATGCTGCACTTGACGCAATCGTTGCAAATTTCTCTGAAGACAATGCAAACCGCATTAAAGAAATTGAACGTACGACAAACCATGACGTTAAAGCGGTTGAGTATTTCCTGAAAGAACAAATTGCACATATTGATGAGCTTAAAAATGCGGGTGAATTCATTCACTTTGCATGTACCTCTGAAGACATCAACAATTTGTCTCATGCTTTAATGCTTAAAAATGGCCGTGAAGTTTTAGTTGCTGCGATGCAACAAATCATCGATTCAATCGTTGCTTTGGCTGAAAAACATGCTGAACAACCAATGTTGTCTCGTACACACGGTCAAACTGCTAGCCCAACAACTTTGGGTAAAGAAATGGCGAACGTAGCTTACCGTTTAGCGCGTCAAATCAAGCAATTCAAACAAGTTGAACTTCTAGGTAAAATTAACGGTGCTGTAGGTAACTACAACGCTCATTACTCTGCTTACCCTGAAATTAACTGGCCTGCTCATTCTCAAGCTTTTGTAGAGTCTTTAGGTTTAACCTTCAACCCGTACACGACTCAGATTGAACCGCATGACTACATGGCGGAACTTTTTGATGCGCTACGTCGTTTCAACACAATCTTAATCGACTTTAACCGTGACGTTTGGGGATACATCTCACTTGGTTTCTTCAAACAACGTTTGAAAGAAGGCGAAGTTGGTTCTTCAACAATGCCACATAAAGTTAACCCAATTGACTTCGAAAACTCTGAAGGTAACTTGGGTATTGCGAATGCGGTATTGGCTCACCTTGGTGAAAAACTTCCTGTATCTCGTTGGCAGCGTGACTTAACTGACTCTACTGTTCTACGTAACATGGGCGTTGGTTTTGCACAAAGCTTGATCGCATTTGAAGCTTGCTCTAAAGGTATTGGTAAACTTGAGTTGAATGCTCAACGTATTCTTGAAGACCTTGACCATGCGCAAGAAGTACTTGCAGAACCGATTCAAACTGTTATGCGTCGTTATGCAGTTGAAAAACCTTACGAAAAACTTAAAGCCCTTACTCGTGGTCAAGCAATGACTCGCGAGATGATGGTTGATTTCGTAAATGGTAATGAGCTTGAAGCTGTTCCTGCTGCTGACCGTGCGCGTCTTGCAGAAATGACACCTGCAACTTATACAGGTAATGCATCAACTCAAGCAAAACAAGTTGCTGATTTAATTGCTAAGATCTGATTTCTAAAATCTAATTTTAAATAGATCAAAAAAAACGAGGCTTCATGCCTCGTTTTTTATTTCTACCTATATACTCCTTCACCCTTTGGGATGCGAAACATGCTCCGCAAGGAGATATGGCTATCCACATCACCCTAACCTTCGCCTATAAGGAGAGAGAAGATTTAGAAGTAATTTTATTCTGCAGGGCAATATTTCGCCCAATCATCTTTCATCCGTTGTAATTCACAGCCTGTTAAAACATCTGAGTAATAAACATAATATGTGGCATCGGGATACTGAATTTCATGGCGAAACATCATGCCACGCAAAGACACAGAGAGCTCTTCTGGAAAATCATCTGTTAAATAAAGTTCTTCAAACTCATAGTTAAAATAACAATTTTGAGTCGCAATAAATGCCTCAACAACGGCCATAGTTACTTCCAAATACATAAACTTCGATATTCATCTGAGTTTAATACAATCTTTTTGAAAATACTTATCCCTAGTAGCTAGCTGATGACATTTGAAAAATTAATGCACAAATTCTAGCGCCCTCGAACTAACACCTTTCATCACATTATGGCTATACTTGCCGCGAATTATAACCACTGCACACCGATAAAAATTTTGAGCTTTGCCTTTTCATGATTGATTTCAAATTAAAACTTAAGCACATCTTAGCTTTTGCGTTATTAACTCTTGCCATTGTGATCGCCAGTATCCAACCTTTAGAAATGGAAGCATATATCCTCCATCAAATCGGCACTGCGTTTATGCTGATTGTGCTGCTCGTTTTCCTCTATAAAATAGGGCTAAGTTTCACAACTGTTTGCCTGTATCTTGGCTTTTTATTGATTCATGTTATCGGTGCCCATTATTTATATTCTTATGTACCTTATTCTGAATGGACACAAGCTCTCTTCGGTTTCAACCTTGACCAAAGCATGGGATGGTCTCGGAATATGTATGATCGGCTTGTACATCTTGCCTATGGATTGCTGCTCTATCCGTTCTTTTATCGCATATTTCAAATCTGGCTACCGCAATTAAAAGCCGGAACACTCTTTTTATTGGTTATACAATTCGTCATGGCGACCAGTTTATTTTATGAATGGATCGAATGGCTGATTGCCATTGGCTTATCACCAGAAGAAGCTGAAAATTATAATGGGCAACAAGGTGATATTTGGGATGCACATAAAGATATGCTGCTTGCAACACTTGGTGCGATGATCACTGGTGGTATTTGTTTAATGACATCAAATTTGTTGAATAACGCTAAACAAAAGCCTGAATATTTTTTATCTTAAATACTGATGTTACGCACCTAGAAGTAATTTCTCATTTTAAAAATGATTTTTAAGTCTATTCGACGGAGTCTTACATCTAGGAATTGAATAACGGGATTAGCCTTCGGCTGGAGGTACTTTTACGAAACGATGTTTCTCATTCGGCAAAATGAGAAGCGAAGCTTCGCAAGGAAACCATCTTGCGGAGCAATGCTCCTCACCGCAAAACTCGTTAGCTCGCGTCTACGTATTCAAAGTATCGCAAAAACATTTTTGATTAGAAGCAGCCCTGTCTCAAACACTTGCGGATGACGTTACCGCGTATCGTTGTTTTATTTGAATCAAATTGCACTTCTGGTGTTACTGCGTAACATCAGTTAAATATTTAAGCAGTCCATTGAATTAAGATTGAATCTGACATTTGCGGATTCAATTTTCGGTCATAATACTGAAAGCACGCTTTTGCTCCCGCTGGCATTTTTTGTAGATCATCATCTATACGAAAATGCCGTGTATATTTTGTATGATTCACTAAAATTTCAACCCGCTCAAAAGGCTGTCTTTTATTTATATTTCCGCTACTCATATAACTCTGATAGGCCACAACAGTGCCGCAGGCTTCAGAGCGAACATCTACCTGTAGTGATGAACAATAAATATAGCCTGCCAACAGTGTTGCTGCTGGGCCAAACAGCGCAGCATACTGTTTCAGCACAGATTTTTTCACACTTTGAAAATGCAGCAAATATAGCCAAGGCCAAACCATTAGGCAAATGACACCACCTAAAATAAACAGAAAATTAGACATCATTATCATCAATATCTATGTACGCAACGCAATCTATCACAACAGCATCGTTTAGCATAAAAAAAGCTCACCGAAGTGAGCTTTAAATACTTTATAAGCATAAAGATTTTAAAATTTTAGATCTTTTAATTGAACGATATTTGCATTAGCTTTGCTCAATGATTCCATCACTTTTGACATGACAGCAGGAACCAATGAATCCGCAATTTGTGCTGCTTGTAAGCCTAACTTCTCACCCAGTGTTGGTTTTTTGCGGGTTTCAATCATATATACATCATGTTGTGGCATAAGACTTAATAGATATTCATCTGACGTTTGGAGTTTATCGACCAAATTGAGATCCATTGCATCTTGACCATACCAATGCTCACCTGTGGCAACTTTATCGACATTAAGCTGAGGACGGTATTTTTCAACAAAGTGTTTAAACAAGTTATGCGTTTGCTGCAACTCTTCTTCAAATTTGGCTTTACCTTCAGCCGTATTTTCACCAAACATAGTGACGGTACGTTTGAACTGACCTGCTGTATACAGTTCAAAATCGATATGTTTTTCTTTCAATAAACGGTTAAAGTTTGGCACTTGTGCAACCACGCCAATCGATCCCACAACTGCAAATGGAGCTGAAACTATTTCATTTGCAATGCAGGCCATCATATAGCCACCACTTGCAGCAACTTTATCCACGCAAATGGTTAAGTTAAATCCAGCATCACGTAAACGTACCAATTGTGCAGCGGCCAGACCATAGCCATGCACCATCCCGCCTGGACTTTCTAAACGTAAAACCACGCGGTCACGTCCTGCTTTTGCTGTCGCTAAGATCAGGGTAATTTCTTCACGTAGACTCGTTACCGCAGATGCAGCGGTATCACCATTAAAATCGATTACATAAATTTTTTGGTTATTCTTTTTACGTGCGCGCGCTTCTTTTGATAATTGTTGGCTTAGTTGCAGCAGCTCAAGTTTAGATGCAGTCGTTTGCGCAATTTTTTTTCGTTGTTCATTAATACGTGCATTTAAATGGCTTACACGAATTTCCGCAGGCAACTTAGGATTATGAAATAGCATAAAATTGAAACTCATTTAATTCATATTTATGTTGTATAACATGTGGGTTGCATCACAAAAATTCAATCTATTTTTTGAAAATAATTCTCATTGAGCCAAATTGAGCATTTTATTTTTATCAAGACTTTTTGACCTAATTATTGACTTCATAAAAAAAGAGCCTTTCGGCTCTATTTTTAAACAGACCAGATTAACCAAAACGACCCGTAATGTACGCTTCTGTAAGCTGATGATCCGGTTGGGTAAAGACTTTTTCAGTGGAATTCACTTCAATTAAATCACCCAAATGGAAATATGCGGTACGGTCAGAAACACGTGCTGCCTGTTGCATCGAGTGCGTCACAATCGCAATGGTATATTGCGCTGACAGTTCAGTGATGAGTTCTTCTACTTTTGCGGTTGCAATCGGGTCAAGTGCTGAACAAGGCTCATCCATCAAAATTACTTCAGGACTAACTGCAATGGTTCGCGCAATACATAGACGTTGCTGCTGACCACCTGAAAGCCCCGTACCTGGTTGGCTCAAACGATCTTTCACTTCATCCCAAAGACCTGCTTTACGCAGGCTATTTTCAACAATCTCTTCCATGTCGTATTTGTCACGCGCCAATCCATGCAATTTAGGACCATAAGCGACATTGTCAAAAATTGACTTAGGGAATGGATTCGGCTTTTGGAAAACCATACCCACTTGGGCACGCAGTAATACCACATCAAGATTTGGATCATAAATGTCTTGATTATCCATAAGCACTTGCCCTGTCACACGACAAGTATCAATCGTGTCATTCATACGGTTAAGCGTACGTAGGAAAGTTGACTTACCACAACCAGATGGTCCAATAAAAGCAATCACTTCATTTTCATAAATGTTCAGATCAATGCCTTTAATCGCTTCAGATTCACCATAGTACACATGCACATCATTGGTACTGATTTTCACATTGCTCGATTTCGCATCTTTTTTCGCACTAGATTGCGTATCAAACTGTGACACAAACGCAGTATTGGTTTGCTTTTGACTGCCCTGGGCAGAGGTAAATTGTGTTTGTTCTGGATTCACGGACTTATCCTGATCTAAGGAATTCTTTTCAGTTGTAACGACGCTATTCATATAATGCCCTCAATTACCAGCGTACTTCAAATTTCTTACGTAACCAGATGGCTAAACTGTTTAAGCCGATCATGAGAGCAAGAAGTACAATGATTGCTGCTGCGGTACGCCCTTCAAAGAAGTTACGTAGTTCGTTACCTTGCCAAAGGAAAATTTGTACTGGTAATGCAGTAGATTGATCTAAAGGAGTGGCTGGTACACTTGCCACAAAGGCACTCATACCAATCAATAATAATGGAGCAGTTTCACCTAGCGCTTGCGCAACACCAATAATGGCACCAGTTAAGATACCCGGTAATGCCAATGGCAAGACATGGTGAAATACAGTTTGTAAACGTGAAGCACCCAAACCTAAAGCAGCTTGACGAATCGATGGCGGAACAGCTTTTAGTGAAGCACGTGTAGTAATAATGACCGTTGGAAGTGTCATCAAACTCAAGACTAAACCACCAACCACAGGTGCCGAAAGCGGCATGTGCATCCAACCAATAAAGATTGCAGCACCAAGCAAACCAAAGACAATTGAAGGTACTGCTGCTAGGTTGTTAATGTTGACTTCGACAATATCGGTAATCCAGTTTTTAGGTGCAAATTCTTCTAAGTAAATTGCGGATGCAACACCGATTGGAATCGAAATAATGATCACGATCAGCATCATAAATAACGACCCCATAAACGCCCCAGCTAAACCTGAAGTTGCAGGTGAGCTACGAGAGTCTGGGTTCTTAAATATTTCAGTATTAAACGAGTTAGTGATAACACCATCTGCTTTAAGTTTATCTGCGAGTTGACGCAGTTCCGGACTTAATTGCTGCTGTTCATCAGGCAAGCTACGGTCAATATTACCCGCTAACCAGACATCGACATTGGCATCTGCAAGGATTTTTAAATCTTGTTTTTGACCGATCAATGAAGGATTTGCCATGACCATGTCACGTAAGCGATAAGCTTCTGAACTGGTATATAAACTGTTGAGATCATCACGTTGAGAGGCAATCGATGGATCTTTTGCAACGATTCCATTTACGATCAGCGCCTCCCAATCCACCATGCCCATTTCAGTTTGCCAAGCAATATAGCGCTCTTGGAACTGTGCAGGAGATTCACCTTCTTTTTGAACCGGTTTCGCTCCTACATTAACAATGCTTGGATCAAAAAACACAGGCACTGTCATCGAGCTTTGCCAAAATGCAGGTAAGCCTTTGGCTAAAATACTGCCAAACAAAAGCACGACGAACAATAAGCCAGTCACTACTGCACTAAAGCCCAAGACACGGAAAGTTTTTTCTTTACGGTGTCTTTTCGCCAATGAGTTTTCAATGATTTTCTTACGTTTTTCACGAAGCTCAGCTGCTACGTTCGGATCAAAATTTTGATCCATATTTGATGTATTCGTCGTACTCATTCGTATTGCTCACGGTATTTACGCACAATGTACAGTGCAACAATATTCAGACCTAAAGTAATTACAAACAGTGTTAAACCGAGTGCAAAAGCAACCAATGCTTGAGGACTCGCAAAGTCTGTATCACCTGTTAATTGGTTTACGATGGTAATGGTGACTGTAGACACTGCTTCGAGCGGATTAATGTGTAGTAAAGGACTGTTCCCTGCTGCAAGTACCACAATCATGGTTTCACCAATTGCACGAGATGCTGCCAATAAGAATGCACCGATAATGCCCGGCAAAGCTGCAGGTATCACTACTTGGCGAATCGTTTCTGATTTTGTTGCACCCAAACCGAGTGAACCGTCACGAAGCGCGCGAGGAACTTGAGTAATGATGTCATCAGATAATGATGAAACGAATGGGATAATCATAATCCCCATCACAAAGCCTGCTGTTAGAGCACTGGTTGCATTAATATCGAGTCCAATATATGCGCCAAGCTGTTTTGCAAAGGGTCCAATAATCATTAAGGCAAATACACCGTAAACGATGGTTGGAATACCTGCGAGAACTTCAATGGCCGGTTTTGCCCAAGCACGGAAACTTGGCTTTGCATATTCAGCCAAGTAAATAGCAATCATCAAACCAACAGGAACAGCAACCAGTAGTGCAATACCACTAACCATGAGTGTGCCCCAAAGGAGTGGCAGCAAACCATAACTACCTTCGGCATTCCCTGATGTACTAAAACCGGGGTTCCATTCAGTGCCCAAGAAGAAATCGAGTGGACTGACAAAACTAAAGAAACGCATGGCTTCACTGAACATCGACATCACAATGCCAACTGTTGTCAGGATTGCGACCCCCGAACACAGTGCCAATGCGATATTAATAACTTTTTCGACTTGGTTACGTGCACGATATTTTTCTACGATGCGGCGTTTAGCCATAACTAAACCAATCAATGCCGCACAAATTACAACGGCCAATTTTGCATATGAGCCGATGTTTTCAATTTTCTGTAACTGTTCTGCTGCTGCAAGTTCATATGCAGCTGGCGTATCACTTACTCCAAAACCAGAAGCAATCGCTTGGACGCGGTCAACCATTACGCTTGTGCTTGCAGGATCTAAACCTAAACGAATATTTTCTGGGACATTATTTAAAATAACGTGTTGAAAAATACTCGGTTCAACCAAGTTCCAAACAATCAAGATTAAAAAAGCGGGAATCCCACACCATAAAGCGACCAAAACACCATAATAGCCCGGTCGTGAATGCAACATTGCTGAGTTATTGCCTTTACCTGCAAGTTTGCGACTTTTGGTCAGTCCAACTTGATAAGCGATTGCAATAATTGCGAGCAACACACCAATAAGTAGCAGATTCATGTAATCTCCACTGTTTTTTCAAAAGTCCTTCTTGAAAAAACTGTTTCTTTGCAAAAAGCCAATGGCAGGTCAATCCTGCCATTGGCTGTTTCAATCCAATTATTTAACTGCTTTACCAGCTTTAAAGTTTGCAAGAACTGCAGCGCGTTCTTTATCAGACATTGAAATTAAGCCTGCTTTTTCTAGCTTAGAACCTTTACCTGATACTTTTTTGCTTAAGAAGAATTCTGTGAACTCTTTTAAGCCTTTAATTGATTTTAAGTGCTCGCCTTTAACGTAGAAGAACAATGGACGAGATACTGGGTATGAACCATTTAAAATTGTCTTCTCAGACGGCGCTACATTATTCACTGTTGCTACACGTAGCTTGTCACGGTTTTGGTCATAGAAACCTAGACCGAATACACCTACTGCATTAGGAGACGTTTTTAAGCGTGCCAATGTTTCTGTATAGTCGCCCGCAATTTCAATCACACGACCATCTTTACGGAAAGTTGAGCATGCTTTTTTCTGAGCATCTTTATCTAAAGCTTTGATCGCTGAGTACGTCTCACAACCTGCTTCTACCATTTTTTCTTGGAATACTTCACGTGTACCATGATTTGATGCAGGAATAACTAAAGTGATTGCTTCGTTTGGTAATGTCGGGTCAATTTGATTCCAACGCGTATATGGGTTTTTAACCATCTTGCCTTGAGATGGTAATTCAGCAGCCAAAGCGGCATACACGTGTTGTGGACGAAGTTTAAATGCTGCTTTTTTCGCATTTGAAGCAAATACGATACCATCATAACCAACTTTGATTTCTAAAATTTGGTTAACACCTGCTTTTTTACATGCAGCTAATTCAGTATCCTTAATTTGACGTGAGGCATTTGCAACGTCAATTGTGTTGTCGCCAACACCGTTACAGAACTGTTTCAAACCGCCTGAAGTACCACCTGAACCTACGACAGGTGCTTTGAATTGAGGAAATGTATTACCAAATTCTTCTGCAACAATACTTGCATAAGGCAATACTGTCGAAGAACCCGCGATTTGAATCGTGTCACGAGCTGCATTTGTTGTTGTAGCAAGTGTTGCGCCAGTACTAAGTACCATAGCAAGTGCAATATGATTTAAGCGCATTTTCATCTCTCTTAATTAATGCATTTATTGGAGTACGCCACTTTTACTTATAAAGTCTTGTACTTTTTCGATATAAGCATTTTGATTTTAGAGTATGACAATTAGGTTACAGCTATATGACGCTTTTATGATAATTGATGATTGCCTATTGATTTAAATATAATTCTTTATTTTTCAATATGTAATGAAATTTATCAAAGTATTGGTCTTATTTATTTCTACTTTGATATTCGTAAGAATTCATGTCCTTGTCATCTTTTGTCTTATTTTCTTTTTTCAATTTCCCCTCCTTTTCTGAATGTTGCACATTTGCATGTTCGATTTTTTATTCCTCCGTATTCCAATAATTGAAATTTCATTACCTTTTTAGTTCGCTCAATATGCAAGTTTACATAAAAACAGAGCCTAAAATGACCAGTAAAGCCATTGCGAGATTTAATCCGGACTTGCCTGTGCATATGACTTTTGAAGAACATGACTGGCACTTACTTGCAGAATATTGGTATCCCATTGCACTCGCTCGAGACATTACAGAACAGCCTTATGGCACCATGCTTTTAGATATGCCGCTCGTCATTTATAAAATGGGAGATGAACTGATTGTCGCTAAAGATGCTTGCCCACACCGTGGCGTACCACTGAGTTTAGGCAAAAATGATGGTCAAGGCGTAGTCTGCCGCTATCATGGCTTACGCTTTGGTGAACACGGTCATTGCAACCGCATCCCTGCACATCCTGAGCACAAAATTTCACCTCGTTTCAACTTGCGTACTTATGCTGCTGTTGAGCGTTATGGCTTAATTTGGTGCTCCCTCACTGCCCCTAAAGAGGCTGCACCGAATATCCCTGCAATGCCATATTGGGATGAAGCCGAGTTTCAGCAATTGGTGTGCCCAACGGTCGATTTTCAATGTTTTGCAGGCCGGCAGCTTGAAGGCTTTATTGATGTCGCGCATTTTGCTTGGGTACATCCAGAGACTTTTGGCGACCCTGAAAATGTAGAAGTCCCAGACTACAAAACCATTGAGACTGAAACAGGATTTAATGCAGACTATTGGAGCAGTGTTGGGCGCTACCCGATTGGTTTAGAACAGCGTGGACAAGATGGCTTTCAATGGCTGCGCCATTTCGAAATTCATCTGCCGTTTACCGCAACGCTGACCATTCATTTTCCAAACAACAGCAAGCAAGTGATTATGAATGCGGCATCACCCATGACTGCCCGCTCGACACGCTTATTTGCGCCTATATGCCGCAATTATGACAAGGACTTGCCTGTGGAAGATGCTTATGACTTTAACCTGAAAATATTTGAGGAAGACCGCTTAGTCTCTGAATCACAAAAGCCTGAATATTTGCCTTTGGATTTAAGCATCGAAGCGCATTTTCCAGCGGACCGCAGTTCCAGCATGTACCGCAAATTATTGCGTAAAAAAGGTTTTAGTCCATTGTTTGCGGCATAACATCAATATCGTATTGCATTCACCTCACCCTAACCCTCTCCTACAAGGAGAGGGAAACTCCTTTACAAGCCTTATATTGGTTATAAATATTGTGGTATCTCATTCATCAAATGATAAACATCAATGACTATCGCGACTGGAGACAGGGATGTCACTATAAGGTAATGGTCACATGGATGTACCTTTTGCCTGAGAAGGATTTTAGTTACTTTGATCCCTCAAAGTAACAATCTGCCTACGCAGTAAACTATCATCTTTCAATGAAAAATTGCGGCCATGCAATAAATTAAGCGCCTTTTCATTTTTTAAAAAAAAGGAGCTCAAATGACACTGCTGTCCCATAGTTTGCTTTAAATAAAAAAACCTGAGTCCTAACAGTTAAAATATGAGTGCAAACAAACACTTTAACGACCAGGATTCAGGTTTTGTCACATCAGAATACCGTATTTCATGAG